>DASUHN010000101.1 GCA_036273495.1 Acidimicrobiales bacterium
GACGAGGCGCTCACCGACGAGACGCGTGGCGACGAGACGGTGAGCGACCAGGGCGAAGGTGCCGCCGAGGCGGCCGAGGAGGTCGGGATCGTCGGCCAGCAGGCCCCCGCCGTCGAGGCCGCCCAGGCCGAGACCCCGGCGGAGGCCGAGACCCCGGCGGAGGCCGAGACCGCCCCCGAAGAGAACGCCGCCGAGACGACAGAGGAAGAAGGCAGCTGATGGGCCAGAAGGTCAACCCCTACGGGTTCCGCCTCGGCGTGACCACCGACTGGAAGTCGCGGTGGTTCACCGACCGCGAATACCAGGACTACGTGATCGAGGACTGGAAGATCAGGAACTACCTGACCAAGCAGCTCGAGCGGGCGGCGGTGAGCCGGATCGAGGTCGAGCGCACCCGTGACCGCCTCCGCGTCGACGTGCACACCTCCCGTCCCGGGATCGTGATCGGGCGCCGGGGGGCCGAGGCCGACCGCCTCCGCACCGACCTGGCCAAGATGACCCACAACCCCAAGATCCAGCTGAACATCCAGGAGATCAAGCAGCCCGAGCTGGACGCCGCCCTCATCGCCCAGGGCATCGCCGATCAGCTGGCCGGACGGGTGAGCTTCCGCCGGGCCATGAAGCGGGCCATCCAGACCGTGCAGAAGGCCGGGGCCCAGGGGATCAGGGTGCAGTGCGCCGGCCGCCTCGGGGGCTCCGAGATGTCGCGCCGGGAGTCCTACCGCGAGGGGCGGGTGCCTCTGCACACCCTGCGAGCGGACATCGACTACGGCTTCCGCGAGGCCAAGACGACCTTCGGGCGCATCGGGGTCAAGGTGTGGATCTACAAGGGGGACATCCTCCCCTACCGCACGTCCGCCGAGGACAAGATCTCGCGGGAGGCGGCCATGGCCGTCGGGGAGACGTCGGGCCAGTCCCGGCCCCGCCGGGTCATCTCCGCAGGAGGCGGGCGCCGCCGGCCCGAGCAGGGGGAGCCGGGGGAGGCCACCGAGGTCCTGGAGGGAGCCGAGGCCGTCGAGGAGGCGGCCCCGGTGGGCGCCACGATCGACCCCGATCTCGAGCGCATCCTGGCCGAGGAGGAGGACATCGAGCGCCGTACCCGGGCCGAGCACCACGAGGCGCCCCACTTCCGCAAGGAAAGTGATTGACGCCGTGTTGATGCCCCGTAAGGTCAAGCACCGCAAGCAGCAGCGCGGGCGCCTGAGCGGCAACGCCAAGGGCGGCACCGTGGTGGGCTTCGGGGACTTCGGCATCCAGGCCCTGGAGCCGGGGTGGATCACCGCCCGTCAGATCGAGGCGGCCCGAATCGCCATGACCCGCCACGTCCGCCGCGGCGGCAAGGTCTGGATCCGGGTGTTCCCCGACAAGCCCGTCACCCAGAAGCCGGCCGAGACGCGCATGGGATCGGGCAAGGGGAACCCCGAGCACTGGGTGGCCGTGGTCAAGCCCGGCCGCATCATGTTCGAGCTGGCGGGCGTGAACGAGGAGCTGGCCCGCTCGGCCATGGAACGGGCCATCCAGAAGCTGCCGATCAAGGCGCGGTTCGTCGTGCGCTCCGACGAGGTGGAGGTCTGATGGCCTCCAACGTCGAGGAGTACCGCCAGATGGAGGAGGAGGAGCTGTACAGCCGCCTCGGCCAGGCCAAGCAGGAGCTGTTCAACCTCCGTTTCCAGCTGGTGACCGGCCGGCTCGACAACTCGTCGCGCCTCGGCCAGGTCCGCAGGGACGTCGCTCGCATCCTGACCGTGATGCGCGAGCGGGAGATCGACGAGGCCGAGGCGCTGGCCGGGGCCGGGCGTGCCACCCCGGAGGCGGTGGCACCCCAGCCTGCCGCTGTCGCGGCCGGGGCCGACCAGGGAGAGGTGAACGATGTCTGAGCCGTCGGCGTCCCCCCGCCCCAACCGCCGCAAGGTGCGTGAGGGCATCGTGGTCTCCAACAAGATGGACAAGACCGCAATCGTGGCGGTGATCGAGCGGGTGCGGCATCCCCGCTACGACAAGACCGTCCAGCGCACCAAGCGCCTGTACGCCCACGACGCCGTCAACGACGTCCGGGTGGGGGACCGGGTCCGGGTGTCCGAGACCCGCCCCCAGTCCAAGCTCAAGCGGTGGCGGATCGTCGAGGTCCTGGAGCGTGCGAAGTGATCCAGCAGGAATCGCGCCTCCGGGTCGCCGACAACTCCGGCGCCCGTGAGGTGCTCTGCATCAAGGTGCTCGGCGGATCCCGTCGCCGCTACGCCTCGATCGGGGACGTCTTCGTGGCCACGGTGAAGGAGGCCATCCCCGGCGCGGCCGTCAAGAAGGGTGATGTCGTGAAGTGCGTCGTCGTGCGCACCAAGAAGGAGAAGCGCCGCCCCGACGGGAGCTACATCCGCTTCGACGAGAACGCCGCCGTGCTCATCAACGACCAGCAGCAGCCCCGGGGGACCCGCATCTTCGGGCCGGTCGGCCGGGAGCTGCGCGACAAGCGCTTCATGAGGATCGTCTCGCTCGCGCCGGAGGTGCTGTAGCCGTGCGGATCAAGAAGGGTGACCGCGTCCGGGTGCTCCAGGGCAAGGACCGGGGCCGGGAGGGCACGGTGATGCGCGTCCTCCCCAAGCAGGGCCGGGTCATCGTCGACGGGGTCAATCAGGTCAAGCGCCACCAGCGGGCCACCCGGGCCACCATGCAGGGCGGGATCATCGACAAGGACCTCCCGATGCCGGCGTCGTCGGTGGCGGTGGTGTGCCCGCAGTGCGGCCCCACCCGGATCGGCGTCCGTATCGACGACCAGGGACTCAAGCAGCGGGTGTGCCGCAAGTGCGGAGGTGACCTGTGACCACCACCGCCCCGGCCCCCACCGCCCGCCCCCGGCTCCGTCAGCGCTACGACGGGGAGATCCGCACCGCCCTGCGCTCCGAGCTGGGCCTGTCGAACATCATGCAGGTGCCCCGCCTGGAGAAGATCGTCATCAACATGGGCGTGGGCCGGGCCACCCAGCAGCCCTCGCTCCTCGAGGGCGCGGTCCGCGACCTGGAGACGATCAGCGGCCAGAAGCCGTTGGTGACGAGGGCCAAGAAGTCGGTAGCCGGCTTCAAGCTCCGGGAGAACAACGCCATCGGGGCCAAGGTCACCCTGCGCGGGGACCGGATGTGGGAGTTCCTCGACCGGCTGATCTCACTGGCCATCCCCCGCATCCGCGACTTCCGCGGCCTGCCGCCGAACGCCTTCGACGGCCGGGGCAACTACACGTTCGGGGTCACCGAGCAGCTGATCTTCCCGGAGATCGACTACGACAAGATCGACACCACCCGGGGCATGGACATCACCATCGTCACCACGGCACGAACCGACGACGAAGGCCGGGCACTCCTGTCCGCCTTCGGCTTCCCGTTCCGACGCGAAGGGCAATAGCGAGGATATGGCCAAGAAGGCTCTCATCGAGAAGCAGCAGCGCAAGCCCAAGTTCCGCGTCCGCGCCTACACGCGGTGCCGGCGCTGCGGGCGCCCCAAGGCGGTGTACCGCAAGTTCGGCCTGTGCCGCATCTGCCTCCGGGAGATGGTCCACGCCGGGGAGATCCCTGGGGTCACCAAGGCCAGCTGGTGAGGGGGTGACGCGTCCATGACCATGACGGATCCCCTGGCGGACATGCTGACCCGCCTGCGCAACGCCAACGTGGCGATGAAGGACACCGTGCGCATGCCGAGCTCCAAGCTGAAGGAGGCGCTGGCCGCCATCCTCCAGAGGGAGGGGTACATCGCCGACTTCCAGGTCGAGGACTCGCCCGGACGGCCGGGGCGGGTGCTCGAGATATCGATGAAGTACACCCCGGAGCGGGCCCGTACCATCTCGGGGCTGCGCCGGGTCTCCAAGCCGGGGCTGCGGGTGTACAGCAATGCCGACCGGCTGCCCCGCGTGCTCGGGGGCCTGGGAGTGGCGGTGGTGTCGACCAGCAAGGGCCTGATGACCGACCGGGAGGCCCGGCGGCAACGCATCGGTGGAGAGGTCCTGTGCTTCGTGTGGTGACCAGGGCCCGGAGGAGCTGAAGTGTCACGAATCGGAAGATCGCCCATTCCGGTGCCGTCCGGTGTGGACGTGGCGGTGGCGGGAGGCCACGTCACGGTGAAGGGCCCCCAGGGCACGCTGGAGCGCGACCTGCCCGGGGAGATCACCCTCCGCCAGGACGACGGCACCCTCCTCGTCGAACGCCCCAACGACGAGCGCCACAACCGGGCGCTGCACGGCCTGACCCGGTCGCTGGTGGCCAACATGGTCACCGGCGTGACCGCCGGCTTCAGCAAGGAGCTGGAGATCGTCGGGGTCGGCTACCGGGCCACCGCCCGCGGGCCGGGCCAGCTCGAGCTGGCCCTCGGGTTCAGCCACCCCGTCACGGTCGACGCCCCGGGGGGAATCAGCTTCGAGGTGCCCCAACCGACCCGGATCATCGTGCGGGGGATCGACAAGGAGCTGGTCGGTCAGGTGGCGGCCAACATCCGCAAGATCCGCAAGCCCGAGCCCTACAAGGGCAAGGGCGTCCGCTACGCCGGGGAGCGAGTGCTCCGCAAGGCGGGGAAGGCGGCCAAGTGAGCGTGCGTTTCGACACCGGCAGCCGGGCCGGCCTGCGCCGGCGCCGCCACGCCCGGGTGCGGCGGAAGCTGGGCGGGACCCAGGAGCGTCCCCGCCTGGCCGTGTTCCGCTCCAACCGCCACATCGTGGCCCAGGTCATCGACGACAGCACCGGGCGCACTCTGGCGGCGGCGTCGACGCTCGAGTCGGGGCTGCGGACCGGGCCGACCGGCAACAAGACGTCGTCAGCCTCGGTGGGCCGTCTGGTGGCCGAGCGGGCCCGGGCGGCGGGCGTTTCCCGTGTGGTCTTCGACCGCGGCGGTTTCCTGTACCACGGCCGGGTGGCGGCCCTGGCCGACGCGGCCCGCGAGGCCGGATTGGAGTTCTGAGTCACCATGCCCGAAGGACAGTTCGAAGAGCGGACCATCAAGGTCAACCGCGTGGCCAAGGTCGTGAAGGGTGGCCGGCGCTTCTCGTTCACCGCCCTCATGGTCGTCGGCGACACCAACGGCCGGGTGGGACTCGGCTACGGGAAGGCCAAGGAAGCGGGCCTGGCGGTGCAGAAGGGCATCGAAGAGGCCAAGAAGAACCTGTTCCACGTCCCGCTGGCCGGATCGACCATCACCCACCCGATCATCGGCGAGAGCGGCGCCGGCCGGGTCCTGCTGAAGCCCGCCGCCCCCGGAACCGGGGTGATCGCCGGTGGAGCGGCCCGCGCCATCCTCGAGATGGCCGGGATCCACGACATCCTGACCAAGTCGCTGGGGTCCTCCAACGGGATCAACGTGGCCCACGCCACCATCGCCGGGCTGAAGGCCCTGAAGCGGCCCGACCAGATCGCCGCGATCCGGGGCAAGTCCCCCGAGGAGGTGACCCCCCGCCGGGTCCTCGAGGCCTACCGGGAGCGCGAGCGCGGCGTCCACGTGCCGACCGAGGTGGCGTGAACGTGGCCGGCTCGCTGCGGATCACCCAGGTCCGCTCCTCCATCGGTACCAAGCCCAAGCACCGCGGCACCCTGCGGGCCCTCGGGCTGGGACGCATCGGCAAGTCCAACGTCCTGCCCGACCGCCCCGAGGTCCGGGGGATGGTGGCCCGGGTGCCCCATCTGGTCCGGGTCGACGAGGACGTCCAGCCGAGCGGCGAGGAGAGCAAGTGAAGGTCCACGATCTGAAGCCCGCCGAGGGCGCCACCCGCCCCCGCCGGCGGGTCGGCCGCGGCATCGCCGGCAAGGGCGGCAAGACCGCCGGGCGGGGCATGAAGGGCCAGAAGGCCCGCGACACGGTCAAGGTCGGCTTCGAGGGCGGCCAGCTCCCGCTGTCCCAGCGGGTGCCCAAGCTCAAGGGGTTCAAGAACCCCTTCCGGGTCGAGTACAACGTCGTCAACCTCGACGCCCTGGAGCACCTCGGTCAGGACGTGGTGACCCCGGACACCCTCCGCACCGCCGGCCTGGTCCACAAGCACGGCCTGGTGAAGATCCTGGGCCGGGGTCAGCTGGGCCGGCGGGTGACCGTGGAGGCCCACGCCGTGTCCCGCTCCGCCGAGAAGGCGATCACCGAGGCCGGGGGCAGCGTCAGGATCCTCCCCCCGCCCTTCGGCAACGGCCGCCCGCCCGCCAAGGGCAACGCCCTCACCAACCGCTAGCGGCGGGCCCTTCCCGGCCCCGGGCGCCGGGGGCCCCGGGCACCTCGCAGGCCGCTGCCGGCGGGGACCCCAACCCCGCCGGTCCCGGTAGCCGGGTAATCTTCTCCGTCCACAGCCGGCCCCGCTCGGGGCCCCGGTTCCGCGGGAGCGCACGTGCTGTCGAGCCTGTCGAACATGTTCCGTGTTCCGGATCTCCGGAACAAGATCCTGTTCACGCTGACGATCATCGCCCTCTACGCGTTCGGGGCCAACATCCCGACGCCGGGGATCGACCTGGCGGCGGTGCAGCGGCTCCAGCAGCAGGCCAAGGCGGCCGGCGTGCTCGGGTTCCTCAACCTCTTCTCGGGCGGCGCCCTCACCCGCTTCGCCGTTTTCGGGCTGGGGATCATGCCCTACATCACCAGCTCGATCATCATCCAGCTCCTGGGTGTGGTGATCCCCAAGTTCGAGAAGTGGCGCGACGAGGGGGCGGTGGGCCAGAAGAAGCTCACCCAGGCCACCCGCTACCTCACCGTGGGACTGGCGCTCATGCAGTCGACCGGGCTGGCGTTCGTCTTCCACAACGGCGGGTCGAGCTTCCTCGGGGGCAACCTCAACGTCGACCTGATCCCCAAGTTCACGGTCCCCCGGGTGCTGCTGATCGTGCTCACCCTGACCGCCGGCACCGCCTTCGTGATGTGGCTGGCCGAGCTCATCACCCAACGGGGGATCGGCCAGGGGATGTCGATCCTGATCTTCACCAACGTGGTGGCGGGCATGCCGTCGGGCGGCGCCAACATCCGGGCCGAGGGCGGCAACCTCAAGTTCGGGGTGGTGCTCGGCGTCACGATCGTCCTGGTGGTGGCCATCGTGTTCGTGGAGCTGGGCCAGCGCCGGATCCCCGTCCAGTTTGCCAAACGGGTGGTGGGGCGCCGGATGTACGGGGGCCAGAGCACCTACATCCCGCTCAAGGTGAATCAGTCCGGCGTCATCCCGATCATCTTCGCCAGCTCGGTCCTCTACTTCCCCGTCCTGCTGTCCAACGTCATCCCGTGGAAGGGCTTCCAGAACTTCATCAACAACGATCTGGCCCAGCCCACCAGCCTGACCTACATCTTCCTGTACGGCGTGCTGATCATCCTGTTCGCCTTCTTCTACACGGCCATCCAGTTCGACCCCCACCAGCAGGCCGACATCATCCGCAAGCAGGGCGGCTACATCCCCGGCATCCGGCCCGGGCCGCCCACCGAGCGTTACCTGGCGGGCATCCTCAATCGCATCACGATCCCGGGCTCAGTCTTCCTGGCGGCGGTGGCCCTGCTGCCCTCGATCATCCTGGCGTTGTGGCATCTCAACACCAGCTATCCGTTCGCCGGCGTCACTCTGCTGATCGCCGTCGGGGTGTCGCTGGAGACCATGCGGCAGATCGACAGCCAGCTCATGATGCGCAACTACGAGGGCTTCTTGCGGTAAGTGGTTCCTGGCGTCAGGTTGGTCATCCTGGGCAAGCAGGGAGCCGGTAAGGGAACGCAGGCGGTGCGCCTGGCCCGGCACTATGTCGTCCCGCACGTATCGACGGGGGACATGCTGCGCGCCGCGGCCAAGTCCGGCACGCCGTTCGGGCTCAAGGCCGCTCTGTACATGGAGCGGGGGGAGCTGATCCCCGACGAGATCGTCATCGGCCTGGTCCGGGAGCGCCTCGACCAGCGTGACGCCCAGGGCCGGGGCTACGTGCTCGACGGCTTCCCCCGCACCGTGCACCAGGCCGAGGAGCTGGCCCGGATGCTGCCCGAGGAACAGCTGCCCATGGTGGTCGACCTCGAGGTCCCGACCGAGGTGGTGCTCCGGCGGTTGGCGGCCCGGCGGGTGTGCGGGGACTGCGGGGCCAACTACAGCACCGCGACGCCGCCCCGGGTGGAGTGGATCTGCGACGTCTGCGGCGGCGAGGTCCTCCAGCGGGAGGACGACACCGAGGAGGCCATCCGCCGGCGTCTGTCCCTCTACGAGGAGCAGACCGCCCCGCTCATCGCCTGGTACGAGGAGCGCCGCCAGCTGATCGCGGTCGACGGCCTGGGCCACCCCGACGAGGTGAGCGCCCGGCTGATCCGGGCCGTTGATCGGAGGCGGGAGACCCCGCTCTGATGGTCAGGACCAAGGAGGAGCTGGCCCGGATGCGCCGGGCGGGCCGGGTGGTGGCCGAGATGCACGAGAAGACCAGGGCCGCCATCCGTCCCGGGGTCACCACCGCGGATCTGGACCAGGTGGCCCGGGACGTCCTCGAGCGCCGGGGGGCCCGGTCCAACTTCCTCGGCTACCACGGCTATCCCGCCGTGATCTGCACATCCCCCAACGACATGATCGTCCACGGCATCCCGGGCTCCTACCGGCTGGGCGAGGGGGACATCATCTCGATCGACTGCGGGGCCATCATCGAGGGCTACCACGGGGACGCCGCCTACACCGCCCCGGTGGGGGAGGTCGGACCGGAGGCCGCCCGCCTCATCGAGGTCACCGAGGCCAGCCTGTGGGCGGCCATCGAGCAGATGCGCCCCACCAACCGCCTCTCCGACATCGGCCACGCCGTCCAGACGGTGGCCGAGGAGGCCGGGTTCTCGATCGTGCGGGAGTACGTCGGCCACGCCATCGGCACCGCCATGCACGAGGAGCCCCAGGTGCCCAACTACGGCCCGGCCGGGAGGGGCCCCCGGCTCCGCCCCGGCCACGTGTTCGCCGTCGAGCCCATGGTCAACGTAGGTGGACCGGGGACCCGCCAGCTCGAGGACGGCTGGAGCGTGGTGACCGCCGACGGGAGCCTCTCGGCCCACTTCGAGCACACCATCGCCGTCACCGACGACGGCCCGGAGGTGCTGACGCTTCCTTGACGCGTTAAACTATTCGTTCGGTCCGTCGCGCCCCGGCCCTCGTTGGCTCAGGGCTACCGGCGGGCCGCCGGCCCGCCCGGTCGAGACCATAGCGGCAGCACCGCGTAGCAGCGGAGCACCGTGCCCGCCGAGACCGACAAGTCGAGATTCACCCAGGAGGAGGACGCTGCCCAAACCCAAAGAGGACGCGATCGTGCTGGAAGGGACGGTCATCGAGCCCCTGCCCAACGCCATGTTCCGCGTCGAGCTGGAGAACGGCCACAAGGTCCTGGCCCACAGCTCCGGCAAGATGCGGATGCACCGGATCCGCATCCTCCCGGGGGACAAGGTCCAGGTCGAGATCACCCCCTACGACCTGACCCGGGGCCGCATCACCTACCGGTACAAGTAGGGGAACGGCTCAGAAGGTGAGAAAGCCATGAAGGTGAGACCGAGCGTCAAGACGATGTGTGAGAAGTGCAAGGTCATCCGCCGGCACGGCCGGGTGATGGTGATCTGCGACAACCCCCGCCACAAGCAGAGGCAGGGTTAGCCATGGCGCGCATATCCGGAGTCGACATCCCCCGCGAGAAGCGGCTGGAGATATCGCTCACCTACATCTACGGGATCGGCCGGACCACCTCGAAGCTGGTCTGCTCCCAGACCAGCATCGACCCCGACACCCGGGTCCGGGACCTGACCGACGAGGAGGTGGCCCGCCTCAGGGGGTGGATCGACTCGAACCTCAAGGTCGAGGGTGACCTGCGCCGGGACGTGGCCCAGGACATCAAGCGCAAGATGGAGATCGGCTCCTACCAGGGGCTGCGCCACCGTCGGGGCCTGCCGGTCCACGGCCAGCGCACCCACACCAACGCCCGCACCCGCAAGGGCCCGAAGAAGACCGTGGCCGGGAAGAAGAAGGTCCGCAAGCACTGATGCACGCACTGACCGCAGGCAGCAACTGATGGCCAAGCCCAAGCCCGGGGGGCGGCGCCCCCGCCGCCGCGAGCGCAAGAACATCGCCTTCGGCGTGGCCCATATCAAAAGCTCGTTCAACAACACGATCGTGTCGATCACCGACCCCGAGGGCAACGTCCTGGCCTGGGCGTCGGCCGGCAACGTGGGCTTCAAGGGGTCACGCAAGTCGACCCCCTTCGCCGCCCAGCTGGCCGCCGAGGCCTGCGCCCGCCGGGCCATGGAGCACGGTGTGCGCAAGGTCGACGTGCTGGTGAAGGGTCCCGGCTCCGGCCGGGAGACCGCCATCCGCTCCCTCCAGAACTCCGGCATCGAGGTGTCGGGGATCAAGGACGTCACCCCGATACCCCACAACGGCTGCCGGCCCAAGAAGCGGCGGAGGGTCTAGCGATGGCTCGTTACACAGGCCCGGTCTGCCGGCTGTGCCGGCGGGAGAAGATGAAGCTGTACCTCAAGGGCGCCAAGTGCGACTCGATGAAGTGCCCGATCGAGCGCCGGCCCTATCCCCCCGGGGAGCACGGTCGCGACCGGATGCGCCAGGGGTCGGAGTACCTGGTGCAGCTGCGCGAGAAGCAGAAGGCCCGCCGGATCTACGGCCTGCTCGAGAAGCAGTTCGCCAACCTCTACGAGGAGGCGTCGCGCCAGTCGGGTATCACCGGGGAGAACCTCCTGCGCATGCTCGAGCTGCGCCTGGACAACGTGGCCTTCCGGGCGGGCTGGGGCTCGAGCCGCAACCAGTCCCGGCAGTTCGTGCGCCACGGGCTGGTCGAGGTCAACGGCCGGCGGGTGACCATCCCGAGCTTCCGGGTCCGCCTGGGGGACGTGGTCACCCTGAAGAACCGGGCCCAGGAGATGATCCTGATCCGCCACAACATGGACACCCTGGACCGTCAGATCCCCCCGTGGCTGGACGCCGCCGAGGGAGGCCTCGGCGTCACCATCCGCCAGCTGCCCATGCGTGAGCACATCGACGCCCCCGTGCGCGAGCAGCTGATCGTCGAGCTGTACTCCAAGTAGTCCGGCAGCACCCATCCCGCGGCCGCCCGGGCCGGGGGACCTATCCGCAAGGAACCACCGATGCTCATCATCCAACGCCCGACCGTCGAGCCGGTAGACGAGGAGATCGGCAACCGGCAGCGGTTCGCCATCAGCCCCCTCGAGCCCGGCTTCGGCCACACCCTGGGCAACTCGCTGCGCCGCACGCTGCTCTCCTCCATCCCCGGCGCCGCCGTCACCCAGCTGCGCTTCGACGACGCCCTCCACGAGTTCACCACCCTTCCGGGGGTGAAGGAGGATGTCACCGACCTCATCCTCAACCTCAAGGACCTGGTGCTGCGGGTCGAGTCCGATGACCCGGTGACCGTCCGGCTGGACGTGCGGGGCCCCGCCACCGTCACCGCCCGGGACATCCAGCTGCCCGCCAACGTCGAGGTGCTGAACCCTGACCTGCACGTCGCCACGCTCAACAACAAGGGCCGGCTGGCCGTGGACATCACGGTCGAGCGGGGCCGGGGCTACGTGTCCGCCGACCGGAACAAGCGCTCGTCGGTCAGCGGCGTGATCCCGATCGACTCGATCTTCTCTCCCGTGCGCCGGGTGGCGTTCACGGTCGAGCCCACCCGCGTCGAGCAGTCCACCAACTACGACCGCCTGGTCCTCGACATCGAGACCGACGGGTCCATCTCGCCGCGCGAGGCGTTGGCCTCGGCCGGCGACACCCTGCGCTCGCTGGCGGGCCTGGTGGCCGAGATGAGCGAGAACCCCCAGGGTCTCGAGCTCGGGGACGTCGGCTCGATCTCCAGCGGCTCCCCGGACCTCGACCTGCTCATCGAGGACCTCGACCTCTCCGAGCGGCCCCGCAACTGCCTGAAGCGGGCCCAGATCAACACGGTCGGGGAGCTGGTCGAGCGCACCGAGGAGGACCTGCTGGCCATCACCAACTTCGGCCAGAAGTCGTTGGACGAGGTACTGCAGAAGCTGGACGAGCGGGGCCTGGCCCTGCGCAACAAGGACGGTTAGGCGTGCCCGCCGCACCCAAGAAGGGCCCCCGCTTCGGCGGGGACGCCGCCCACCAGAAGGCCATGATGGGCAACCTGGTGGCGTCGCTCATCGCGGCCGAGACCCTGGTCACCACCGAGGCCAAGGCCAAGGCCCTGCGCCCGGTCATGGAGAAGATGATCACCAAGGCGCGCAAGGGTGGCGTGCACAACCAGCGCCAGGTCGTGTCGTTCATCCGGGACAAGGACATGGCCCACAAGCTGTTCGACGACATCGGCCCCCGTTACGTCGACCGCCCGGGCGGCTACACGCGCATCCTCAAGCTCGGCCCCCGCCACGGGGACAACGCGCCTATGGCGCGCATCGAGCTGGTTTGACGCTCTTCGATCCCGAGGCCGGCGCCGGTTCGCCAGCCCCGGGGTCGGGCACCGCCGCCGGGCGCTCGCCTCTGGAGCGGCTTCCCCAGCCTCTGGCCCCGGGCGCGGTGCGCATCCGGATGACCGTGGCGTACGACGGTACCGACTTTCGCGGCTTCGCCCTGCAGCCCGGGATCCCCACGGTCGCCGGCGCCCTGACCCAGGCTCTCGACACCGCCGTCGGCCACCCCGTCGAGCTGGTGTGCGCCGGGCGGACCGATGCCGGGGTCCACGCCGCCGGCCAGGTCGTGCACTTCGACGTGTCACCCGAGCGCTGCCGGGCCTCGTTCGCCGCCCTCCTCGAGGACCAAGCTGCTCCCCCGCTCCCCGCTCTCCGCCGCGCCCTCAACCGCATGCTCGCTCCCCGCATCGTCGTCCGGGCCGCCGAGCCGGCGCCGCCCGGCTTCGACGCCCGGCGCTCCGCCCGCTGGCGCCGCTACCGCTACACGGTGCTGAACCGCCCCGACCCCGACCCCTTCCTGGCCCGCACGACCTGGCACGTCGACGAGCCCCTCGACCTGCGGGCCATGCAGCTGTCGTGCGACGCCATCTACGGGGAGCACGACTTTGCCGCCTTCTGCCGCCAGCGCCCCGACCGCGCCGGCAGCACGGTGCGCCGGGTGCTCGAGGCGGAGTGGTGCGACGGGTCGGCCCCGGCCTCGGGCCGGCCCTCCTCGGGCCGGGTCCCCGAGCATCCGCCCCCCGAGCTGCTCGTGTTCGAGATCCGGGCCAGCGCCTTCTGCCACCAGATGGTCCGCTCGCTGGTCGGCACCATGGTCGACGTGGGCCGGGGACGGCTCAAGGCCGGGGAGATGAGCGCCATCCTCCGCTCCGCAAGCCGCTCGGCCGCCGGGGTCCTGGCCCCGCCCCGGGGCCTCTGCCTCGTCGACGTCGGCTACTGAGGCTCGTCATGGCGGCGGGCACCCGGGTCCTGCGGACCTCGCCCGCCGCTGCCGGCGGGGACCCCAGCCCCGCCGGCCTGGAGGCGGGCCCTCAGTTTTGTTCGACGCGGAAGCCCCGGTCCCGGAGGTCGGCGACGGTCTGGTCGCGGTGGCCGGGGTCCCGGGTCTCGACCGTGACCAGGACCTCGACCTCGTCGGGGGCCACGGTCGGGCCGCCGGAGCGGTGGTGGATCACGTCGAGGACGTTGAGGCCGAGATCGGCCAGCGCCGCGGCCAGCGCCGCCAGAGCGCCGGGGTGGTCCCGGAGGAGCACGCGGAGCTGCAGGTAGCGCCCGGCCGCCGCCAGCCCGTGCTCGACCAGCCGGGTGAGCAGCAGGGGGTCGACGTTGCCCCCGGACAGGACGACCACCACCGGCCCCCGTCCTTCCGGCACCCGTCCGGCC
The DNA here is from genome assembly GCA_036273495.1 of Acidimicrobiales bacterium. Classification (NCBI taxonomy): domain Bacteria; kingdom Bacillati; phylum Actinomycetota; class Acidimicrobiia; order Acidimicrobiales; species Acidimicrobiales bacterium. The sequence continues at coordinate 13,762 of DASUHN010000101.1, forward strand.
AGCACGGCCGCCAGGGCGGCGGCGCCGGCGGGCTCGACCAGCCACTTGGCCCGCTCGAGGAGCAGGAGCATGGCCCGGCTGATCTCCTCGTCGGAGACGGTCACGAGGTCGTCGACGTAGGCCCGGACGTGGGCGAGGGTCAGCCAGGAGACCTCCCGGACCGCGATCCCGTCGGCGATGGTGGCGACGCCGTCGAGGCGCACGGGCCGGCCGGCGTCGAGGGCCGCCCGCATCGAGGCCGCCCCCTCGGCCTCGACGCCGACGACCCGCATCCCCGGCGCCCAGTGGGCCAGGGCGGCCGCCGTCCCCCCCAGCAGACCGCCCCCTCCGACCGGCACCACGGCGACGGCCGCCTCCGGGGCCTCCCGGGCCATCTCCCAGCCCACGGTGGCCTGGCCCGCCATCACGTCGGGATCGTCGAAGGGCGGGACGTAGACATGGCCGCCGTCCTCGCCGAAGCCGCGGGCCAGGTCTATGCAGTCGTCCACCCCCTCTCCCTCGAGGCGCACCTCGGCGCCGTAGGCCCGGGTGGCCTCCACTTTCGGGAGGGCGGCGTTGGCGGGCATGAAGATGGTGGCCGCCCGCCCCGTCAGCCGGGCGGCCAGGGCCACCCCCTGGGCGTGGTTGCCCGCCGAGGCGGCGACGACCCGGGTGCCCGGCGCCAGGCCGGCAATCCGGTTGTAGGCCCCCCGGATCTTGAACGAGCCGGTGCGCTGGAGGTGCTCGGGCTTGAAGAGCACGGGCCGGCCCGCCAGCCGGGAGATGGTCCCGCTGGTCGTCACCGGAGTGGCCCGCGCCACCCCCTCGAGGCGCTCGACGGCGGACTCGACGTCCCGCGGGCCGATCACCGGGCGGGCGGGTCGACGGTCACCATTTGGAGCGTAGGGCCCCGGCGTCCTATCCTTTCTGGTCGGCCTCCCGCCGGTCTCCGGGCCCGGAAGCCGGTGGCCCCGACCCGCTCGTGCGGGCCGGGCCGTAGCTGCAGATCCCTTCGGCACCAACAGGACCGGTCCGTGCGCACGTTCTCCCCCAAGCCCTCCGACATCCACCGCTCCTGGCACGTCGTCGACGCCGACGGTCTGGTGCTCGGGCGGATGGCGTCCGAGGTGGCGTCGATCCTGCGCGGCAAGCGCAACCCGATGTTCGCCCCGCACATGGACACCGGGGACCACGTGGTCGTGGTGAACGCGGCGCGGGTCGTCCTCACGTCGGACAAGGCCGAGAAGAAGCTCGCCTACCGCCACAGCGGGTACCCGGGCGGGCTGCGCAGCCGCAGCTACGCCGACCTCCTGGCCACCCGGCCGGAGGAGGTGGTGCGGCGGGCGGTCAAGGGCATGCTGCCCCGGGGACCACTCGGCGCCCACATGCTGCGCAAGCTGAAGGTGTACCGCGGCCCCGACCACCCCCACGCCGCCCAGCAGCCGGCGCCGCTCGAGATCGCCGGCGCCCGCCGGGAGGGCCGCTGATGCCGAAGCCGCTGACCCAGACGACCGGCCGCCGCAAGGCCGCCGTGGCCCGGGTGCGCCTCCGCAACTACCAGGACGGCGCCACCGAGAGCCCGGCCCCCGTCACCGCCCCCGAGGGCGAGG
>DASUHN010000102.1 GCA_036273495.1 Acidimicrobiales bacterium
GTGGGTGACCGGGTCGGAATACGAGTGGACCCAGCACTGGCGCATCGCCCTCGGCCTGGGCCTCACCGAGTCGGACCTCGCCGGCGTGCGCGAGTGGCGGGACCACCCCGACTTCGGTCCGGCCGAGCGGGCGGTCCTGGCCGCGGTGGACGAGACGCTTGCCGACGGGAGGATCGGCGACGACACCTGGGACGCCTGTCTCGGGCATGTGAGCTCCGACCCCAGAGTGCTGCTGGAGGTGATCTCCGTCGTCGGCGTCTGGGGGATGGTGGCGGCCCAGCTGCGCACCATCGGCGTGCCCCTCGAGGAGGGAGTGGCGCCGTGGCCGCCCGACGGGGACGGTCCCCGGCTCCGGTGAGTGGAGACGATGGGACTCGAACCCACGACCCCCTGCTTGCAAAGCAGGTGCTCTAGCCAGCTGAGCTACGTCCCCGGATGGCCGGTCAGATGCCGGAACCCGGGGAAAGGCTACCCCCGGTGACGTCCCCCACCGGGCCCGCCCACGGGCCTAGTCGGGTCCGTCGGCGGGCTGGTCCCAGAGGTGGCCGGTCCGCAGCTTGACGGTCAGGCCGGCGCCGGCTGACTGCTCCTGCCCGCCCGGCGCCGTGCCGGTGACCGTCAGGGTGAAACTTCCCGTCCCGCCGTCGGGCGAGGTGTGGACCGTCAGGTTCGACGAATTGCGGGTGGGATTCGGGTTCCAGGTGACGATGGCGCCGGTGGGCAGGCCCGTCACCGCCAGGCTGACCGGCTGGTTAAACCCGTTGATGGGGTGGATCGTGACCTTGTAGGTGGTCTTCTGGCCCTGGTTGATCGTCCGCGAGGACGGTGACACCGACTGCGTGTATCCGGGGGTGTTGGCGACCTGGACGACGAGGGTGGCCGGGACGGAGTGGGTCAGGGCGCCGTCCTGGCCGGTGATGGTGAACGGGTACGACTGGGCCGCCAGGTCACTCGCCGTCGTCACCGTCAGGGTCGAGCCGGAGGACGTCGAGCCCGGGGTGAACGTGGCCTGGGCGCCGGTCGGCAGCCCGGACGCCGACAGCGCCACCGAATCGCCGAATCCGCCGCTCGGGGTCACCGTCACCCCGTAGGTAGCGGGGTGGCCGGCGGTCACCGTAGCGCTGGAGGGACTGACGCCGAGCGAGAAGTCGGGGGACGAGGCGGGAGGCACGGTCCCGCCGAAGGCGTCCATCGCCTCGTTCAGTGTGCTCCCGTTCGGCGGAGCGGCAACGGCGAAGACCCCGTAGGGAACGCCCGGAGCCGGCCCGACGAACGACGTGGACTGGTAGTCGCCGACCATGGAGCCCTGGTTGGTGGAGGCGAGGGACCCGAGAGTCATGGGCCCGGCGACCACCGTGGGGGCGCTCCAGTCCTGGCCGGCGTCCGGCGAGGCGGTGTAGCCGACCTCGAGCTGGCAGGTCGACGCCGTGCAGGACGCCGAGGGATAGAAGTAGTAGGTGAGGGCCAGGCGGGCCGTGGCCCCAGAGGTCGCCGGATCCACACCCAGGCCGGGGATGAAGTCGTCCTCGGCGCCGGAGACGGCGCTGATCGGGACCCGGGTGACGGCGCTCCAGTGAACGCCGTCGGCCGAACGGGTCATGACTATGTCGTTGGCGGCGCAGCCCGGCCGGAAGCGGCAGTCCTGCCACGCCACGTAGACGTTCCCGGCCCCGTCGACGCCGGCGGAGGGCAGGGGGCTGGTCCGCAGCGCCCCAGCCACGTCGTGCGAAGTGATGCTGGTGATGGTGGCGACGGGCCCCCAGCTCGCACCACCGTCGGTGGACTCGAAGGCGCCGAGGGCGCTCTCGGACGCGTTGTCGAGCGGGACCACCACGGTGCCGTTGGGCTGGACCACCGGCTGGCCGCCGATCCCGGTGATGCCGCCCGAGACCGTCGTGGCCGCCCCCCAGGTCGAACCCCCGTCGCTCGAGGTGCTCATGTAGATCCGGTTGCCCTGGGCGTTGTTGTCCCACTGCACGTAGCAGTTGCCGTAGTCGGGGCTGGTGACGGAGTCGTCGCAGGTGATCCATTCCTTGTCAGGTCCGGACTGCGCCGTCACCGCGACGGGCGGGGACCAGCTGATCCCGTCGGGTCCGGCGCTGACGAGCACCCCTGCGCCCCCGGTGCCCTTGAGGGCCAGCGACGCGACCAGCCATCTCCCGTGGCGGGCGTCGTGGGCCACCGACGGGTCGCTCACCCGGTCGAAGCCTCCGCCGGCGTACACCGTGGTACCCGGGAGGGAGCCACGCGTCCACGAAGACCCGCCATCGGTCGAGGTGGCCCACGCGATGTCCGAGGAGCCTCCGCCGAAGAACCGGCCGGACTGGAAGGCGGCCACGATCGTCGATCCGTAAGCGAAGGTGTCGGGCTCGACCTCGGTGCCGTGCTCCGAGGAGGTGTTGGTGAAGACGTCGGTGCTCACCTGAATAACCCCGGACGCGGCGGTAGCGGTCCCACCGGGAAGGACCAGGGGAGCAGCGGCCGGGCCGACCAGGAGCGCGCCGGCCAGAGCGGTTCGTCGCATGCGGGACATCGGCCCCCACGGTGCCGCCCGGGCCGGGCGCTCAGCTATAGCCCGAACGGGTCATTGTGGCCAAGCAGGGCCGGGCGGCGTCACAGGCCGTCGGTACCTTCCGGGCCCATGACCGCGACCGCAGTTCTCGTGGGCGTCGTGACCGGCGTCGTCCTCGGCTGGCTGCTGCTCCGCCGGCGCGTCGACCGCTGGGCCCGTCGCCAGCTGGAGCGGTGGCAGGCCGCCACGAGCGACGCCATCAGACAGGACAGCCTGCTGCGGAGCCGGGCCGTCCTCCACGGGCGGGCGTCGGAGCAGCTGGCGCCGGTCACGACCCTGTTTCCTTTCGACCCCGCCGACGCCCGCTTCATCGGCACCCCCGTCGACTTCGTGGTCTTCGACGGCTACCGGGAGGTGACGGCCGGGAGACGGGACACCCTGCGCCGGATCGTGCTGGTCGACGTCAAGACCGGCGCCTCGTCGCTGACCACCGTGCAGCGCCGGGTCCGGGACTGCGTGGCCAAGGGGCGGTACTCCTGGCACCAGGTCGGGGCCGGGACCGGAGCGCGCCGTGGCTGATCTCCTGATCGCGGCTCTGTTCGGAGTGGTGGCGGGGATCGTGCTCACCGCCGTGCTGCTGCACCGATCGGCCGCGGCTCGGGCCCGGGACCGCTTCGAAGCGTGGCGGGCCGACGAACGGGCCGGCATCCGGCACCGCACGCTCGCCGCGGCCCGGGGCGGGATCAAAGCCGAGGTGGCCGAGGGGTTCGCCGGCGTGGTCGACGCCTTCCCGTTCGAGGCGTCCGACGCCCGGTTCGTCGGTGACCCGGTCGCCTTCGTGGTCTTCGACGGACACACCGAGGTGAAAGACCGGGCCTCGCCCTCATTGCGGGGGGTCTCGTTCGTGACCATGGCCGCCCCGGACGGCGACGGTGACGACCCCGGCCTCCTCGTCGCCGAGTGCGTGGCGGGAGCCCGGGTGGAGTGGCTGACTCTCCGCCTGCCCTGAGCCCCGGCGTAGGTTCCGGGCATGACCGCAGTGGACCCGATGGGGCAGTTCCGGCTGGACGGCCAGGTGGCCGTGGTGACCGGGGCCAGCTCCGGGATCGGCGTGCGCATCGCCCGCGTCCTCGACGCCCTGGGGGCGGCGGTGGTCGTGTCGGCCCGCCGCAAGGACCGGATCGAGGCCCTGGCCGCCGAGCTGACCCGGGCCGAGGCGGTGGCGTGCGACGTGAGCGAGCCCGGCGCCTCCGAGGCCCTGGTCGAGCGGGCGGTGGAGGTGTTCGGGCGGGTCGACATCGCCGTGGCCAACGCCGGCGTGGGCCGGCCCGCCCCCGCCATCAGGGAGGGTGCGGACCAGTTCGGAGAGGTCGTGAACGTCGACCTGGTGGCCCCCTTCGAGCTGGCCCGGGCCGCCGCCCTCCAGATCAGGGAGGCGGGCAACGGAGGGGTGATCCTGAACGTGGCCTCGGCCGCCGCCTTCATGTCCACCCCGTTCCTGCCCCAGGCCAGCTACGTGGCGGCCAAGTCGGGGCTGGTCGGCCTGACGCGCGAGCTGGCCCTGCAGTGGGCCCGCTACGGGATCCGGGTGAACGCCCTCTGTCCGGGCATGTTCCCCACGGAGATGACGGCCGAGCTGTTCGAGTCCGATGACCTGCGGACCCGTTACGAAGCCATCGTCCCCATGCAGCGGCTGGGCCGGATGGAGGAGCTCGACGGGGCGGTGGCCTTCCTCGTCAGCCCGGCCAGCAGCTACATGACCGGCCAGACCCTGGTCGTCGACGGGGGCGGCAAGATCTGACCCGAATTTTGGGGCGTGGCTACGATCCGCGGCGCCAGCATCACGACGAACCGGCAGCGACGTCAGCCGAGCCGGCCACGGAACCGGAGGGGCCATGATCGCCACCCACACCACGGCCGAGGCCGGCCCCGCCAGCGGGCGGGAGGAGGGGAGGGGGCCAGAGGGCCGCTTCGCCCGGTTGTCGGACGTCTCGATCGGCCCGTTCGGGGGCACGGTGGCCGTGGTGCTGGTGGCGGCCGGCCTGCTGGTGATCGGCATCGGGTGGAACGGGGCCGCCGGAAGCGGCTCCTACGTCAACGGGGTCCCCGACATCCGGGCCCAGATCCCCTGGCTGATCTCAGGCGGGTGTCTCGGGGTGGCGCTGGTCGTGATCGGCGCGGCCCTGATGGTCACCCAGTCGCACCGGACCGACCGGGCCCGGCTCGAGGCCCGGCTCGAGGAGCTGAGCGACGCCGTGCGCGCCATGGCCGCCGGGGGCGGGGGGGCCCGGGCCGCGGCGGCGCCGGGGATGGTGGTGGCGGGAGCGTCCTCCTACCACCGGCCCGACTGCCGCCTGGTCGAGGGACGCGACGACGCCGAGTATCTGACGCCGGCCGAGGCCCAGGAGCGGGGGCTCGCGCCGTGCCGGATCTGCAAGCCCGACTCATAGAGCCGGGTCGACGCCGCCCCGGCGGGCGGATCTGGCCTCCGGGAGGGGGACCACCCGCGAAATGGAATTCCCGTGTCGTATGTGAAATTCCTCATATGCCGCGCCAATTGGGACGGTAGGTGGCCGGAGAAGCACCAGCAGCACCCGAACCGGCGACGGGTCAGCGCCGCGGGTGTTGCTGCGACCACGACACGTCGAGAAAATCGTGCCGTATATGAAAGTTCATATACGGCAGCACATCTCATGTTTCGGGGGGTGGGGACGGAGAGGTGATCCGGCCTCGGGGTGTCCCCGGTGAGGCGGGAGGACCCGGGCCGGACTGCGACCGCTCAGCCCAGGTAGACCTCGCGCAGGTTGCCCGACCGCTCCAGGTCGGCGCCCCGCCCGTCGTAGTTGATCGAACCCTTCTCCATGATCAGGGCCTGGTCGGCGTAGGGGAGGACCCCGATGTTCTGCTCGACCAGGATCACGGTGACGCCGTCGTCGTTGATCTGGTGCACGATCGAGAAGACCGTCTGCGCCAGCAGGGGTGACAGGCCGAGCGACGCCTCGTCGACCAGCAGGAGGCGGGGCTGGGCCATGAGGGCCCGGCCGATCGCCAGCATCTGCTGCTCGCCGCCGGAGAGGGTGCCGGCCAGCTGACCGGCCCGCTCCTCCAGGCGCGGGAAGTAGCCGAAGACCTTCTCCATCACCTGGCGGGTTCCCGACCGGCGGGTCCAGGCCCCGAGCTCGAGGTTCTTGCGGACGCTGAGGGCGGGGAAGACCCTGCGTCCCTCGGGGGAAAGGGCCACGCCGAGCTGCACGATCTCCGAGGGCTCGAGCCCCCCGATCTCCTTCCCGGCGAAGCGGATCGATCCGCTCCAAGGCGCCAGCAGCCCGGCGATCGTGTTGACGGTCGTGGTCTTCCCCGCCCCGTTGAGGCCGAACACGACGGCGGTGCTGCCCTCCTCGATGGAGAACGACACCCCGTGGAGGACGGGGAGGTTCCCGTAGCCGGTACGGAGGTCGGAGACCTCGAGCAGGCTCACGAGACGGCCGCCTCGCCCTCGGTGGCCGCCGCCTCCAGGGCGCCCTCGGCCTCCCCGCCCAGATAGGCCGCCACCACGTCGGGGTGGTTCTTGATGTGCTCGGGGGAGCCCTCCGCCAGCAGCCGCCCGAAGTTCAGGACGTACACGTAGTCACAGAGGCTGGTGACGAGGGGGACGTGGTGCTCGATGAGGAGCATGGTGAGGCCGAACTCGCGGCGGAGGAAGGCCAGGCGCTCCCCCAGCTGGTGGGCCTCCTCCGGGCCCATGCCCGATGACGGCTCGTCGAGGAGAAGGATCTCGGGGTCGGTGGCCAGGGCGCAGCCGAGCTCGAGGAGCTTGAGGACGCCGTAGGGGAGGCCCGAGATCACGGTGTCGCGCACCTCGGTCAGCCCGAGCAGGTCGAGGATGGCGTCGGCCCGCGCCGTTAACACGCGCTCCTCGGACAGCGACGTGCCCGTACCGAGGATCCCCGACAGGACCGAGTAGCCCGCCTTCAGGTGCTGGGCGGTGCGCAGGTTCTCGCGGGCGGTGGCGGTCTTGACCATGCCGACGTTCTGGAAGGTGCGCCCGAACCCGAGGGCGGCCCGGCGGTGGGCCGGCAGGAGGGTCACGTCCCGGCCCTTGAAGACCACATGCCCGCGGTTGGGCCGGTACACGCCGGTGATGCAGTTGAAGGCGGTCGTCTTACCGGCGCCGTTGGGGCCGATGAGCCCGACGATCTCCCACTCGCCGATGCTCATGGTGAGCCCGTCCAGGGCCTGCAGGCCCCCGAAGCGGATCGCCAGATCCCGGATCTCGAGCATCAGGGCCCCACCGCCCCGGGCGCCGACGCGCCCGCCGCGCCCGAGTCCCCCGACGCCCCCGGGGCCCCGCCCCCGGACGGCGCCCGGAACGGTCCCCCCGTCATCCACCGCACCACCGGGGCCAGCTGCTGGGCCAGCCCGCCCGGGTTGAACGCCAGCGTGAGCAGGAGGAGCAGGGCGCCGAGAAGGTCGGGCCCGAACTGGAGGATGTTGGCGCCGGTCTGGGTCGGGAACAGGTCGGCGAACGACTTGAACGGGCCGAAGCTGGCGATGAAGTCGTGCAGGACCGCGAACAGGATCGATCCCGCCACCACCCCCGCCCGTGACCCGGCCCCCCCGACCACGGTCATGAGCACGAACACCAGCGCCAGGCGGAAGTCGAAGTCGCTGCCGACGAACTGCTGGGTCGCGAACGAGAAGAGGGCGCCGGCCACCCCGGCCACCATCCCGGAGAGGGTGAACGCCAGCAGCTTGTAGCCCACCACGTTCACGCCCATGGCGGCGGCCACCCGCTCGTCCTCCTTGATGGCCTTGAAGGCCCGGCCCCCCTTGGAGCGGGTGAGACGGGAGTCGAGGTAGCACACGGCCACGACCACAAGCAGGCAGACGTAGTAGTAGCGGTTCTCGGGCAGCAGCGACGCCGGCCGGTTGGCGGCCTCGCCGGCGCCGCCGCCGGTGAACGTCGACAGCTCGAACAGCGACTGCTCCAGGGTCAGGCCGAACACGAGGGTGATCAGGGCCAGGTACAGGCCGCTGATCCGGAGAGCGACGAAGCCGACCAGCGCCGCCGACATCCCGCCGGTCAGCGCCCCGACCGCCAGCGCCACCGGGAACGGCAGGCCGTGGGCCGTGCTCACGTAGGCGGCGAAGAGCGCCCCCGTCCCCACCAGCCCCTGGTGCCCGAGGGAGAGCTGACCCGTGTACCCGAGGATGATGTTCAGCGACAGCCCGGCCAGGGCGTAGACGGCGGCGGTGGTGCCGTGGCGGGCCACGTTGGGACCGGCCAGCCCCACGGCGATCGCCGCTCCGGCCAGCCCCAGCCACGCCAGGGCGCGCCACCCGTTGGCCGCCGCCGTGTCCCGGTCCACCAGGCCGGGACGGAGCAGGCCGCCGGGCGCCGACGCCAGCGAGCCGGTGGTCACGTCTCCCGCCCCAGGAGACCGGTGGGCCGGAACAGCAGCACGAGCAGCAGGGTCCCGAAGATCACGAGGGCGTCCCCGCCGGGGACCGATGCGGGCATGTAGCGGCCCCCGAACGAGTCGATCAGCCCGAGGGCAATGGAGCCGACGAAGGCACCGGGCAGGCTGGTCATGCCCCCGAGCACGGCGCCAATGAACGCGAAGACCAGCGGACCGACCCCCGTCAGGATCCCGCTGACCAGCCCGGGCTGGTAGGGGCCGCCGGGAACGTCGATGAGTCCGGCCGCCGCCCCGAGCAGCCCGGCCAGCGACCACGTCAGCATCGAGATCCGGTTGACGTTGATCCCCACGGTGTTGGCCGCCACCGGGTCCTGCGACACGGCCAGGATGCCGAGTCCGTACCGGGTGCGGAAGAACACCACCGCCAGGACGGCCACCGCCAGCAGCACCAGCACCCGGGTGATCTGGGTCCAGCCGAACACGTAGGCGTCGGGCGAGGTCACCGACCCGAACAGGGCGAAGCGGCTGTGACCCCCGAGGGCCGGGAAGACGTGGGAGAGGTCGGTGCCGGTGAACAGCGCCTGCATGCTGGCGAAGAACAGGGCCACGCCCGCCGTGGCCACGAGCAGGGTGGCCCGGGGCGCCCGGAAGAGGGGCCTGATCACCAGCCGCTCGGTGAGCAGGCCGCAACCCGTCCCCGCCACCAGCCCCAGCACCATCGCCACCGCGAGGGGGAGCTTCGGGAACGGGCCCAGGCCGTCGACGGCCGACACGGCGATCAGCGCCGCCATCGACCCGAACTCCCCCTGGGCGAAGTTGAAGATGCCGTTGGCCTTGTAGATCAGCACGATCCCGATGGCCAGCAGCCCCCAGAGGCAGCCGTTGACCAGCCCGTTGGCGATCGGGACGCCGATCGATCCTCCGACCGACGCCACCACGGCGTGCATCAGCCGGTCACGAGCTCAAAGGAGCGCTGCCCACCGTGACGTACTGGGTCTTCGAGCAGTCCAGCTTCTCGATCCACGCCCCGGTGCCCCCGAAGTGGCCGCCCTTGAAGTTGATGGTCGGGAGGACGTCGAGCTGGGGCCCGAAGGGGGCGGTGAACTTCGGCATGGCGCCGATGAAGTTGTCCCGGGTGAGCTTGTCGATGCTGCCCAGCGAGTTGAGCATGTAGTACTCGGCCTCGTTGGTGGCGTAGACCAGCATCTCCAGGTCCCGCTCGGCGGGAGCGGCGTCGGGAGCCGGGTTGCTCTCGTTGGTGAACCCGGGGGGCTGGCGGTCCAGCCCGAAGAACGGGGAGAGAAACCCGGCGCTGATCGTCGGCTGCTCTCCACACACCGGGGCGGCCACCAGGTCCTCCCCGTTGGTGATTCCGGGGCCCACCCACGCCGGGGTGTAGAGCTGCTGCGAGGCGGAACGGACCAGGTCGATCCAGAAGTTGGGGTCGATGTCGAGGAAGACGGTCGTGGCCCCGAACTGCTTGGCCCTGCTGATGGCGGTGTCGGCGTCGGACTGCTGGAACACCTTGGGGGAGCGGATCACCGTGAACGAGACGTGGTGCTGGGACAGCACCTGGGACATGGCGGAGGTGACGTCGTCGAAGTTCGGGGTCTGCTCGGTGAGCACCGCCCACTTGCCCTTGGCCGGGTTGGCGAACAGCTGGTTGGCCATGGTCCAGACCTCGGGGGCCTGGGCCGCATAGGTCTGGCTGATGGCGAAGTAGTTCGACAGGTTGTTGAGCCCGTTGGTCGTGACCCCGGCCGACAGATAGGGGGTGTGGCTCGAGGCCAGCACCGGGTCGGTGGCGCACGCCTGGATCTGGTCGGTACCGGCTCCGCCGAGGATCAGGAAGTCCTTCCGGGACAGCTGCTCACATGCCGACCGGGCCACCGACGGGTTGTACTGGTCGTCGAGGAAGTCCACGACCACCTGGCGGCCGAACAGCTTGTGGTTCTCCCAGAACAGCTTGGAGCCGGTGGCGAAGGCCTGTAGCGGCACGGGCGCCGCCCCCGTCTGGGGGGCGTGGAGCCCGAGGCGGATGGTCGTGGCGGAGATCCCGACCCGCTGATAGGGGGCGTTCGGGTTCCCGGGCGCCGGGGCGGCCGTGCCCCCCGTGCTCCCGGGCGCTCCCGCCGTGGTGCCCCCGCCCGTCGACCCACTCCCTGTACCGGTCCCGAGCGAGCCGCCCCCGCCGGCCGGGGCCCCGCCCGTTTCCCCCAGGGCGCCGCCCGAGCCCGGAGCAAGGCCGGTCGACCCCGCCGGCCCGGCACCGGTCGTCCCGGGGCCGGTGGCGCCCCCGGCCCCGGTCGTCCCACCCGCGCTCCCGGCCCCGCCGGCCGCCACGACGCCTCCGCCCTTCTTGATGGCGTTGACCGCGCCGGGCGTCAGCCCGCACGCCGCCGCTCCCACGGCCACCAGGACGGCGACCGCGGCCGGAGCCGCTCCCAACCTTCTGTCTCTCATCGCATCCCCGTCCTCAGCTTCCGGGCCACGCCCCGGTCGGTCGGGCCGGAGCGCACGGTGGGATCCCCGAGGATCAGGCTCACGATCAGCAGAACCACCAGCAGGACGACCGCGGCGACCACGAAGCCCATCAGGGGGCGAATTCTTACCCCGACCTGCTCCCCGGGGCGATCGCGGGAGTCAGCGCGGGGTCAACCGGGGGCCAACCCGGGGTCAGCCGAGGGAGCGGAGGAGGGCGCCGAGCGCCGTCGGGGCCAGGGCGTCGGTGCCTCCGAACGCCTCGAGGGTGCGCACCCCGGGCCGCACCGCGGCCAGGTACCGGGCCATCGGATCGGGCACCGGGCCCGAAGGGGGCACGAGGAGGAGGGGGCCGCTGGTCCCGAGGGCGGGCCCGGCAGCCAGGGCGTCGGGGAAGTTGGTGCCGGTGGCGGCCCCGATGACCGACGGGGTGACGAAGAAGCGCCCGGCCACCGCCGCCGAGGTGGTGTACCGGTCGGGCCCGGCCAGGGCCTGGGCGGTGGGGTCGGCGTGGACGGCGGGCGCCCCGACGGCGAAGCGCACGTCCCCCGGGTGGGCAGCGAGGTAGGACGCGGTCTCGGACGACTGGCCCGGTCCGGAGGTGAGCAGCACGGCCGCGCCCTGGCTGATGGCGGCCGGTCCGGCCGTGAGGCCGTCGGGGAAGTCGGTGCCCGACGCCTCGAAAACGGTGTGGGGATTGCCGAGCTGGGTGGCCACCGCCACCGCGGTGGCGTAGCGGGTGTTCCCCTCGATGCGCACGACCTTGTAGCCGTGCGAGATGAGGGCCGTGTCGATGGAGGGCGAGACGGCCGCCGTGCCGCCGAGCACGTAGATGACCTCGCCGGCCGGCACCGCCCGCTGGATCTCCGCCAGGGCCGTGGGGTCGAGGGCCAGCGGTCCGGTCAGGAGCAGGGGCCCGTGCTTGGACGCCGCCAGGGGGGCGCCGGCCAGGGCGTCGGCGTAGGCGTCGGAGCGGGCCAGGACGGCGGCGTGGGCCGACCCGCCGGCCGGGAAGGCCACCCGCGAGGCCGCGACCGCGGTGCCGTCGCGGTCGGCGCCGGCCACGCGCACCGACACGCCCGGGAAGATGGGCGCGGGCGGAACGGTGGTCGAGGTCGTCGACGTGGACGTGGAGGTCGACGAGGTGGTCGACGTGGAGGTGGAGGTCGACCCCGTTCCCCCGGCGTCGCCGGCGAGGGCGAAGAAGTCCGACTTCAGCCCGAACCTGGCGGCGAAGGTCCCACCGGTGATCGTCACCGCGCCCGAGCTGCCGGACAGCCGCACCTGGGTGACGCGACCACCCCAGGCGGCGGCGGCCGGGCCCGTTCGCCCTGTGACCGAGGCGGATGAGAAGGTGCCGATGCTCGGGTAGGCGCTCTGGACGGCGGAGGGGGACACGCTCGCCGTCCAGTTGTGGTTGGGGTTGCACGCGCTGGTGACGCAGACGTTGTCGCCGGCGTCCTCGACGGCGGGGAACGTCCCTCCCGACGTCCACCCTCCGCTCGACGACGAGAACTCGGTGGACACCACTGCGCCGGCGCCGGTCACGCGCACCTGGCCGGCGGTGTCGGACACGGCGGCGTTGCCGAGCGACGCCTCGCCGGCGACGCCCCGGTAAACCTGGCACGACGTGGTGTCGCAGATGTCGGCGTAGCCGTACGACCCCGTCCCGCCGTTGGCGTGCTCGTCGGCCACGGCGTAGGAGCGGGCCGCCACCGCCTGGGCCTCGAGGGCCTGGAACCCCTGGGCCTGGCCCTGGGGGCCCGCCGGGCCGACCGCGCCCCAGTACGCCGGGGACTCCGACGTCACCACCCCGCGCAGGTACGACTCGAGCGGAACGACGTTGACCGTGCGGGCCACCCCGCCGACCTCCGCGGCCGCGATGGCGCCGCGCAGGTAGAGGTTCCCCGACGTGGTGCAGAGCTGCAGGAGCTGCGAACGGGGCGCAGCGGGATCAGACGTCACCGCGCCGACCGTCGCGGTGGGCGAGGTCCCGCCGTCGGTGCCCGTGCCCGCCGCGGTCCAGGGCCCGGCGCAGCTCGGCCCGGTCGAGACCTGCCAGACGCCCGGACCCGAGAGGTGCATGAGAACGGCCTGGCCCCCGCCGAGGGAGTGACCGGCCGCCGAGAACGCCGACTGCGAGGTCACGATGATGTCGTTGCCGTCGTTCTCCACCATGCGGACGCGGATCGAGCTGTTGGCGACCGATCCCATCGTCGTGCCGCCGTAGAAGTGGGAGAGGATCGACGAGTAGCTCTGCCCCGAGAGGGCGTAGCCGAGGGCGCCCCACTGCCCGAGGCCGCGGCCATGGCCCCAGCCGTGGCCCGACACGGAGATGCTGGGCGGGGTCGTGGACGCCGCGGCCGGCGCCGGCACGCCTGCGGCCGCCAGCGCGACCGATGCGCCGCTGGCCGCGGCCAGCGTGCCCGCGATGAACGCGAGCGCGCGCCGTCCTGAATTCGACTTCTCTCGCCCCACAGCATCAGGAGATCGTCAATCGGCGAAAAAACCTTGAACCGGGCCGGTCCGCTCAGGCGTCTCCCAGGGGCCGGTCGAGGGCCACCTCACGCATGGTGGTCACGGCGAAGACGGCCAGCTGGTCGTCCTGGAGGAACCGGGTCGTGACGAAGTTGGTCCCGGCTCTTCACCGGCGGACGGCTTGGCATTCTCTTCGGACATGGCCACCTTCATAACCGCCCTGGAACCGGGGCCCGGTCCCGGGCCGCTGCTGGCGGTGAAGGACCTCATCGACGTGGCGGGGGTCCCGACGACGGCCGGCAGCCGGGTCGTGGCCGACTCGGCGCCTCCCGCGCCGACCGACGCCGCCTGCCTGGCCGGGGCCCGGGCCGACGGGGCCCGCCTGGTGGGCAAGGCCAACCTCTACGAGCTCGCCTTCGGCGCCTCCGGGGTCAACGAGTGGTTCGGGACCCCGGTCAATCCCCTCGACCCCCGGCTGGTGCCGGGCGGGTCCTCCAGCGGCTCGGCGGTGGCGGTGGCCGACGGCGCCGCCGACCTGGCCTACGGGTCCGACACCGGCGGGTCGATACGCGTCCCGTCGGCGTTCTGCGGGACGGTGGGTCTCAAGACCACGTTCGGCCGGGTGTCCCTCGCCGGGGTGTGGCCGCTGGCGGGCAGCCTCGACACCGTCGGCCCCATGGCCCGGGACGTGGCCGGGGTGGCGGCAGGGATGAGCCTCCTCGAGCCCGGGTTCACGCCGGGCCGGTCGGCTGCCCCACTGCTCGCCCGCCTCCGGCCCGCCGGCCCGGCCGAGCTGGTGGGCGTCGACCCCGTCATCGACGCCGCCGTCGACCGCGCCGTGGCCGCGGCGGGGATCGAGACGGTGGAGCTCGGGGTCGACGAGTGGGTGGCCGCCTACGAGGCGACGTCGGTCATCCTCGACTCCGAGGCGGCCGCCGCCAACGCGTCGCTGCTGGCCGACCCGGCCCGGCGGGCCCGCCTCGGCGCCACGGTGAGGAACCGGCTGGAGGAGGGAGCGGCCCTCGGAGCCGGCCGGGTGGCCGAGGCCCGCCGCTTCCGGAGCCGGTGGAGCGAGGTGCTGGCGACCCTGTTCGAGCAGGCCCCGGTGCTGGTTCTGCCGACGGTGCGCTTCTTCCCGCCTCCCCTCGCGGAGTCCGAGAGCCGGCGCTACACGACCTTCACCAACCCCCTCAATCTGGCCGGGGTGCCGGCGGTGTCACTGCCCGTGCCGACGACCGGTCCGCTGCCGGCCGGCCTGCAGCTGGTCGCTCCCGCAGGCGGTGAGGAGCTGCTGCTGGCCACCGCCGCAGTTATCGAAGCGGGAAACCAGGCTCCTCGTTAACCTCACATCCGTGCCTCAGGACGCGGCGCGCGCCGCTCTCTTGGCTGAGCTGGCCAAGTTCGACTTCTTCTCCGGGCTGTCCGCGGACGACCTCGGCCGGGTGGCCGACGCCGTAGCCGAGCAGCGCACCTTCGATCCCGGACAGGTGCTGGTCGACCAGGGCGAGGTGGCCATGGACTGCCTCCTGGTCGTGGAGGGCCTGGCCCAGGTGCGGCGCGGCAACGACCCGCCCGTCAACATGATCGGGCCCGGGGAGCCGGTCGGGGAGATGGGCGCCGCCGGCTACTCCTACCGTTCGGCGCGGGTCGTCGCCGAGACCTCGGTGAGGGCGTTCGTGATCCCGGCCCGCCGGTTCCGCGAGCTGCTCGACGAGCTGCCCGGGGCGCGGGCCGCCCTCGACGCCAAGATGAGCGCCCGCCTCCAGCAGCTCCGCGGCGACTAACAGCTAGACCGGCAGGGCCTGGGGCGGGGGCGGCCCCACGTAGCGGGCGCTGGGACGGATGATGCGGTTGTCGGAGGCCTGCTCGAGCACGTGGGCACACCAGCCGACGGTGCGGCTGGCGGCGAAGGTCGGGGTGAACAGCTCCCGGGGCAGCCCGCACTGCTCCATCACCACGCCGGCGTAGAACTCGACGTTGGTGTGCAGCTCCCGGCCCGGCTTGAGCTCGGCCAGCACCCGCATCACCGTCTCCTCCACCTGCTCGGCGAAGCTCACCCGCGGCCCGCCGAGCTCCCTCGCGATCCGGCGCAGCAGGGCCGACCGGGGATCGTAGGTGCGGTAGACGGGGTGACCGAAGCCCATGATCCGGTCCCCACCCGCCACCGCGTCGCGCACCCACGCATCGGTGCGGTCCGGAGTGCCGATG
>DASUHN010000103.1 GCA_036273495.1 Acidimicrobiales bacterium
CCGGGCCCGGGCGTCAGCATCCACGTCCTGTGCCGGCTCCCCGCCGACCACCCCCACCGGTACTGGGACCGCGGCAGCGGGGCGGTGTCGGACTACCCGTTCGTCGAGGTGACGCCGGGAAGGTGGCGGGCCACCCTTCCGTAGAGGAGGGCGGCCACCTCGGGCCACTGCCGCTCCCCCACCAGCCACAGCCACAGCTCGCGCGCCAGTCCCGCTGCCGCCGCGGCCACGGCCGCCCGGTCGGCTCCCGCCACCTCGAGCTGGTGGCGCCACGAGCCCCACAGCTCGTCGGCCAGCCACTGCCCGTCGGCCATCTCCTGGCGCGCCCCGGCCGGATCGGCCTCGGCGGCGGCGCGCCACCGCCGGCGCAGCTCCACCGGCTCGGGCGGCGGGGAGGGGGCCACGGGCGGCGGCGGAAAGGCCCCGGGAACGGGCGGGGCGCCGCCGGCTCCGCCGGGCTCAGGCGTGGGAGCCCTCGATCCACGCCGGCTCCCGGTCCGATCCGGCGTAGTTGTCGACGTGGTCGGCAAAGTCGATGAACAGCGGCCCGTCGGGATCGAACGGCCGCTGCAGCGTCGAGAAGGCAATCTTCTTGTCGAGGTTGTTGAGCTTGTGCAGAGCCTCGGGCCGGTCGAGGTCGCGCAGCTCCAGGCGGGGCCGGACCACCTCGAACGCCTCCTCCCCCGCCGCCGTGCGCACGAGCACGCTCGAGTAGTCGTCGGCGCTGCCCACGCTTCCCACCGCGATGTCGGCGGCGTGGCCGAGGAAGTCGGCGCACTCGTCGCAGCCCTTGAGGGCGGCTCCATGAAAGTCTTTTATGGGCTCCTCGACGAGGCGGGTGCCGTCGTGGGCATCGACGAGCAGCTTGCCGTGCATGATGTCGACCCGCGCCACGTCGTCGAGGTTCACGTCCCGCCGGTCGCGCAGCTCGGTGAGCATGAGACCCTCGTAGTTGAAGCTCTTGGTGCACATGAGGGCCACGGTCAGCACCACGGCTTCGGGATGCGACCGGCCCCACGTCCAGGTGCGCGACTGGAGGGCGCGCAGACCCTGGATCTCGCACGGGGTGCCGACCAGCGCCAACCGGGGCCGGTCGGGCAGGCCCCGGCCGGCGAGGTCGAGATGGGCCAGAGCCATGGTCTGGTTGTAGAAGCTGCCGGCCGACTCGACGACGTCCTCGGCGGTGCGGGCGACGAACGCCTCACCCTTCCACTGCTCGGTGTTGCTCGGCCGGGCAACCAGGGCGCCGTCGATGTGGCCCGCCTCGATGAGCGAGATCAGCAGCGCGCTCACGAAGCCGCCGTCCTGCACGCCCGGGATGCGGTCCGCCACCCTCGCCGTATAGGACTGCCGCAGCCGGCCGAGACCCTCGACCCCGCCGCCGCCCGTGACCTTCCAGCCCCCTTCGTCGACCAGGCAGGCCTCCTCGGGCCACAGCGACTCGTAGCGCATCCCGCCCCGGGGGCAGAAGTCCCAGCACAGCGAGCACCCGGTGCACATCTTGACCAAGGCGGGCAGGCCCTCGGACCCGATGCCGATGGAGTCGCTGGGGCACGCTGCGACACACGCCCCGCACTGGATGCAGCGGTCGGCGTCGATGACGGCGGCGGCCAGCTCGAAGAACCAGGTCTTGCCCGGCGCCTCGGCGATGTCGTTCATCTCCCGGCGGATGTCGAATGTCTTGCTCATCTCTTTCTCCCCGCCCCGACCCCGCCGCCGGCCGTGGCCGTGATGGCAACCTTCGTCAGGGTGGCCCGTAGCTCCTCGTTGGGGGTGCGCCGGCACCACTCGTGGAACGCCTCTCCGTTCCGGCGCTCCTCCCGGAACCGGCCGAGCAGGCCGACGAGGGCGTCGGGCACCTGGTCGACCGGACGGGCGCCGTCGACCCAGTCGATGAAGGCGGCGTCGGTGCCGAGGCTGCCGCCGAGGCCGATGTCGACCGCCTCGACGATCTGGTCGTCGACGTGGGCGGTGTCCCCCCGGAACCCGATGTCGCCGATCTGGGGTTGGGCGCACGACGCCGGGCAGCCGGAGAAGTGCATGCGGATCACCTCACCGTCAGGCAGCGGCACCCGCTCGTCCATCTCCCGCGCCCACACCGCCGCCCGGGCCTTGGTCTCCACCACGGCAAACCGGCAGAACTCGTTGCCGGTGCACGCCACCACGCCCCGCTCGAAGGCCTTCGGGAACGGGGAGTGGCGCTGCAGCAGGGGCTCGGCCAGCAGGTCCGGGACGCGATCGTCCGGGATGCCCGACAGGATCAGGTTCTGGTCGGTGGTCAGGCGCACCGTGCCGTCCCCGTACTCCGCCGCCAGCCGGGCCGCCTCGGTCAGGTCGGTGCCCGCC
>DASUHN010000104.1 GCA_036273495.1 Acidimicrobiales bacterium
GACATCGCCCGCGATCCCAACCCCCACATCGCCTTCGGCGGCGGGGGCCCCCACCACTGCTTGGGCGCCAACCTGGCCCGCGTCGAGATCCGGCTCCTGTTCGAGGAGCTGGCCCGGCGGGTGCCGCGGCTCAAGGCCCTCGACGCCCCCCAGCCCCTGCGCTCCAACTTCATCGGGGGCATCAAGCACCTGCCCGTGGAGCTGGCCGGGTCCGCCTGACCCGGCGCCCTAGGGTGGCGGTCGACGTGGAACCGGGCCCGGGCTTCGCCGACCGCTTCGCCAAGGCCCGGGCCATCCATGGCCCCCTGACCTTCGGGCTCGACCCGTCCGGTGCGCTGCTGCGCGACTGGTCGCTCGGGGACAGCGCCGACGGTCTGGAGCGCTTCGTCGACATCGCCGTGCAGGCGGCGGCGGGGGCGGTGGCGGTGGTGAAGCCCCAGTCCGCCTTCTACGAGCGCCACGGCTGGGCCGGCAGCCGGGCCCTGGCCCGGCTGGTGGCCGAGTGCCGGGAGGCCGGCCTGCTGGTCCTCCTCGACGCCAAGCGGGGGGACGTGGGCTCGACCAACGAGGCGTACGCCGAGGCCTACTTCGACCCCGGCGCCGGCATCCCCGCCGACGCCCTCACCGTCACCCCCTATCTCGGGTTGGAGGCCATGCGGTCGATCCTCGACCGGGCGGCGGCGGCCGGCGGGGGCGTGTTCGTGGTGACCCGGTCCTCGAACCCCGAGGGCCGCACCATCCAGGAGGCCCGGGTGGCCGGGGGTGCGAGCGTCGAGGGCTGGATGCTCGGGGCCATCGCGGCGGAGAACGCCCGGCTGGCGCCGGGGACGATCGGGCCGGTGGGGGCGGTTTTCGGCCCCACCCACGAGCCGCCCGAGGGCCTGGACCTGGCCGGCATGAACGGGCTGTTCCTGGCGCCGGGGGTCGGCGCCCAGGGCGCCACCTTCGCCGACGTGGCCCGCTGCTTCTCCGCCTGTCCCGACCGGGTGCTGCCGGCGGCGTCCCGCTCGCTGCTGGCCGCCGGCCCGGACGTGGGGGCCCTGCGCGACGCCCTGGCCGCCGCCGGCGCCGAGGCCCGGGCCGCCCTCGGTTAGGGCCCGCGCCATTCGGACCATGTGAAACCGCACCGGGGGGGGCGGACCTCCCCGGGGTGCGGGAGCTAGCGCGCCAGAAGGACCGGAAGCGTCTTCAGCCCGTTGTTGAGGTTGGAGCGGATGCGCCGGGGCGGGCCGGTCAGCTCGATGGTCGGGAAGGCGGCCAGCAGCTCCTCGAAGAACACCCGCCCCTCGAGGCGGGCCAGGTGCACGCCCAGGCAGAAGTGCGAGGCGATCCCGAACGACAGGTGCGGGTTGGGCTGGCGGTGGATGTCGAAGCGCTGCGGGTCGGAGAAGACGTCCTCGTCCCGGTTGGCCGACGTGTACCACATGGCCACCTTGTCGCCGGCGCGGACCGGCACGCCGCGGATCTGGGCGTCGGCGGTGGCGGTGCGCCGGAAGTAGTGGAGGGGGTTGGCCCAGCGCAGGATCTCCTCCACCGCCCCGGGCAGGAGGGAGCGGTCCCGGCGCAGCTCCTCCATCTGGTCGGGATGGGCCAGCAACGCCAGGAGCCCTGACGAGAGCATGGTCTTGGTGGTGTCGTTGCCCGCCGTCACCAGCTGAACGAAGAAGCTGCCGAACTCCACGTCCGACATCGGCCCGTTCCCGAAGTTGCTCGCCAGGATCAGCGAGGCCAGGTCCTCCCGGGGCGGCTCGGCCCGCCGGCGGGTCGCGAACTCGATGGCGTACATGGCCATGTCGACGATCCCGTCCGAGCCCCCCGCCGAATAGCCGTCGGACCCGGCCAGGTCGGGGTCCTGGCTGCTGGTCGACTGCTCGGCCCACCTGCGGATGCGCGGCCAGTCCTCCTCGGGGATCCCGACCAGCTCCCCGACCACCTGGCTGGGCAGGAGGCCCGCCACTTCGTGGCAGAACTCGACGTCGCGCCGCTCGGCCGCCTCCTCCATGATCGTGCGGCAGATGGCGCGTACCCGCTCCTCCATGCGCCCGATCACCTTGGCCTTGAAGCTGTCGGCCAGCGGCTTGCGGTAGGCGGTGTGCCGGGGCGGGTCCATCATCAGCAGCATGTTGCGGCTGCGCTCGAGCTGCTCGGGTGGGATGTTCTCGAGGATCACGCCCTGCTCCTCGGCGGAGAACAGCTTGGGCTGGCGGGCCACGTGGGCCACGTCGGCGTGCTTGAGCACCGCCCAGTAGCCGGGCTGGTCGGGCATGTCCTGCCAGTACACCGGGCTGGTGCGCCGGAGCTCGGCAAAGATCTCGTGGATCGGCCCCTCGACGTACAGGTCGGGGTCGTAGATGTCGGGGCCGTTGCCGATGGCCCTGCTGTCGACGGGCATGGCCGGCGGCTCCGTCAGTCGACCAGGACGGGGGGCTTGGCCAGGCCCTGCTGCTCGCACAGGGCCAGGTAGAACGCCAGGGTGCCGGCGCCGTCGCTGACCGAGACCACGTTGCCCTCGGCGTCGAGGTTCAGGTTCATCCCGTACATGTGGAACCACACCCGGGTGTCGTCCTCGATGCACTGCAGGGTGTGCACGGAGTTGGCCGGCTCGTACAGGAACGAGTCGGCCCGATTGACGTACTCGTACTCCTTGTACTTCCACGCCCCCGACTTGGTGTAGCCCCACACCGGGCCGGTGTGCCGGTGGGTCATCACCTCGAACCCGGCCTGGAAGACGTTCTCGATGATCCAGAGGCTCTCCTTCTCGCGGACCTGGAGCACGCGGATCATGTTCCCGCCCCCCATGTCGACGAAGGGGATCTCCTGGTCCCCGATGTGCACCGCCGTCGGAGCGGGCGCGGTCATCGCCATCCGTCTACCTCCCCCTTGTCGTGCCGGCGCGGGTCCGCCACCGGCGCGCCAGACTACGCGAGTGCCCCAGATCGATCTCCTCGACCCGGCGTCCTTCTCCCGGGGACAGCCCCACGACCAGTTCCGGTGGCTGCGGGAGCACGAGCCGGTCCACAAGCATGAGGAGCCGGACGGCCCCGGCTTCTGGGCCCTCACCCGCCACCGGGACGTGAAGGAGGTGGGCCGCGACCAGGCCCGGTTCTCCTCCGAGCCCACGATCATGATCGCCGACTCCCCCCTGGGCATCCCCGACCACCAGATGTTCCTGATGCTGGACCCGCCCCGCCACACCGAGCAGCGCAAGGTGATCTCGTCCCGGTTCCTGCCCCGGGCGGTGCGGGCCCTGGAGCCGCGGGTGCGCGAGCTGGCCGCCCGGATCGTCTCCGGCGTGGCCGGCAGGGGGGAGTGCGACCTCGTCGAGGACGTGGCCGGCCTGATGCCCTCCTACGTGGTGGCGGAGCTGCTCGGCCTGCCCCACGAGGACGGGGTGGCGCTCTACCGCCTCACCGAGGCCATCCACGCCGCCCCGGACGAGAGCGACCCCGGCGCCGGGATGAGGGCGGTGAGCGAGATGTTCATGTACGCCCACCAGGTGTGGGAGGAGAAGCGGGCCCACCCGTCCGAGGATCTCTCCAGCATGATCATCAACGGCAGCTTCGGGGGGCGGGACGTGGACGAGATCGACTTCGCCCTGTACTTCCTGCTGCTGGTCGACGCCGGCGGGGACACGACCCGGAACCTGGTGGCCGGCGGGATGAACGCCCTGTTCGAGCACCCCGGGCAGCGGGAGCGGCTGTTGGCCGACCTCGACGGCCTCCTGCCCACCGCCATCGAGGAGATGCTGCGCTGGGTCAGCCCGGTCGTCTACATGCGCCGGACCGTGACCACCGACACCGAGATCGACGGGGTGGCGGTCCAGGCCGGGGACAAGGTCGTCATGTACTACGGCGCCGCCAACCGCGACCCCGACGCCTTCAGCGACGCCGACACCTTCGACGTAACCCGCCGGCCCAACGACCACGTGGCCTTCGGCGGCGGCGGTCCCCATTTCTGCCTGGGCGCCCACCTCGGCCGTCTGGAGATCGAGGCCCTGCTGCGCGAGATCGTGGTGCGGCTCCCCGACATGGAGCCCGCCGGGCCCGTCGAGTGGCTGCCGTCGAACTTCATCTCCGGGCCCCGTCACCTCCCGGTGCGCTTCAGCCCCGGGTAGGCGCCGTCAGCAGCCCGCCGTCAGCAGCCCCCCGTCAGCAGCCCGGCCAGCTCCTCCAGCGACGCCACGTGGGGGTGGTCCTCGGGGGCGAGACAGAGGCTGTAGGGATCGGCGTGCACCACCCGGATGCCCGCTGCCCGGGCGCCGGTGACGTCGAAGAACACCGTGTCCCCGATGTACAGGCAGGACCCGGGACTGCCACCGATGGCGTCGAGGGCCAGCTCGAAGATGCGCGGGTCGGGCTTCTCGACGCCGACGACGTGGGAGTCGATCACCACCTCGACGCGTGCCACGGCGCCGCCGTTCACGCTGCAGATCCGCCCGTCGTGCAGCTGCTCCTCGATGGTCCCGGTGGCGTTGGACACGACCGCCAGCCGGAAGCCGGCGCCCTGCAGCCGGAGCAGGGCCTCGGCGGCGCCGACCACCGGCACCCACGGCTCGCTGAGGTACAGGGCCTCGATGCTGTCGACGACCTCGTTCACCCGGTGCTCGGGTATCCCCAGGGTGCGGGCCAGGTGGCGGTCGACCGCCGGCCAGTCCAGGGTCCCGATGCGGTCGAGCTCGGCCATGCACTCGTAGTGGCCCCGGCGCGCTTCCTCGTCGGTGACCGACAGCCCGAACGGATCCAGGGTCTTGCGCAGGGCGGAGGGATCGGGCAGCAGCAGCACCCCGCCGGCGTCGAGCAGGACGGTGTCGACCCCCGCCAGGTCCAGTTCGGCCACGAGCGGGGTCAGATGCGGTGGGCGGCGACGAGCAGGTGCAGCGGGCTGCGTTCCACCTTGACGGCCAGCCAGCGGAGGACGGCTGTGCCGGCGGGGCGCAGCCCGAGCGCCAGCACGGCGCCGATGAGCAGCCCCACCACCTGGTCGGCCGGGTACTGGACGCCGACGTAGACCTGGGAGAAGGCCAGCACCAGCGCCGCCGCCAGGGCCACGAGGGCGGCGTTGCGGTTGCTCAGCCACAGCCCCGCCACGACCGCGCCCGCGAAGGCGGCCTCCCATCCGGGGAGGGAGAACGAGCCCGGCCGGCCCACCAGCACGACCACCCCGGGGAGGGCCTGGAAGGGCCGGGCCCGGCCGATGGCGTCGCTGAACGCCTGGCTCACGGTCATGGCCACGGCTCCGGCCCCGGCCGCCCACGCCGCCGAGCTCACCGCCCGGGGGGCGGCGGCCAGGTTGCGGCCCTGCCACCACGCCGCCGCCACGCACAGGGCCAGCACG
>DASUHN010000105.1 GCA_036273495.1 Acidimicrobiales bacterium
CCGTGGGGCGAGCCTGATGACCGTTTCGTCCGTTCCCACCTGCGGTATGGCTTGATCCCGTAGGTGCCGCACAGGGCGCTGGGGATGCGGATCGATCCCCCCTGGTCCCCACCGATGGCGAGGTCGCACGCCCCCGCCGCGACCAGCGCCGCCGACCCGCTCGACGACCCGCCGGTCGTGCGGGTGGGATCGTGGGGGTTGCGCACCGGCCCGGAGGCGGCGGTGTGACTGGCGGCCGACAGGCACATGTCCTCGCAGGCCGACTTGCCGGTGATCCGGCCCCCGGCGTCGAGGATCCGGGTCACGATCGTGGCGTCGAAGTCGGGGACGAACGGTCCCATCACCGCCGAGCCGTTGGTCATCGGCACCCCCGCCACCGCCACGTTGTCCTTGATGGCGACGGTCCGCCCCGCCAGAGGGCCATCGGGCGCGCCCTCGACCTCGACCAGCCACGCCCACGCCCCGTAGGGGTTCTCCTCCGCCGTCGGAGCCCGGCCCCCTCCCCGGGGCCAGCGTGCCGCCGCGGCGACCGGACCGGCTCGTTCCGCGCCGCCGCCGGGCCCCGCCCCCCCGCCGCCGGCCGCCATGCCCCCGCCGAACACCGCCACGAACGGGAGGTACTCCTCCAGCTCCCGGTCGTCCATGTCGAGGTGGAGGGCGGCGCTGGCCCTGCGGAGGTCGTCGATGGTGGGGGTGTCGTCGGGCACCCCCAACCTTTAGCTCACGATGGCGGGATACACCAGGGCCTTGAGCTGGCCCCGGAAGTTGAACGTCCCCGACGGCATCAGCTGGGTCATGAACACGACCACGAGCGACTCGGCCGGGTCGACCCAGAAGATGGTCGACGCCGCCCCGCCCCACATGTACTCCCCGGCCGAGCCGATCACCCCGGTCCGCGCCGGCCCCAGCCCCACCGCCATGGTGAGCCCGAAGCCCATCCCGTCGAAGCCGACCTCCCCGTAGGCGCCGGGTACGGCGAACTCCCGGAGCTCACCCCCGCCCGGCAGGTGGTTGACCGACATCAGCTCGACGGTCTTGGGGCCGAGGATGCGCGTGCCGTCGAGCTCCCCGCCGTTGCACAGCATCTGGGCAAAGCGCACGTAGTCCGCCGTCGTCGAAACCAGCCCGCCGCCCCCGGAGAGGAACGAGCGTTCCTTCCGGTAGCCGCTGCGCTCCGGGTCCTCGACGAGCACCAGCTCCTTGCCGGCGTTGCGCGCGTAGTTGGCGGCGAAGCGGTCCACCTTTCCGTCCGGCACGGTGAAGCCGGTGTCGTCCATTCCGAGCGGGTCGAAGATCTCCTGCCGCAGGTACTCGTCGAAGCGCTTCCCCGACATGATCTCCACCAGGCGGGCGCACACGTCGGTCGACACCGAGTACAGCCACTGGGTGCCGGGATGGAACCGGAGGGGCCGCTCGGCCAGGTAGGACGTCATCGTCTCGAGGGTCCAAGGAGCGTCCATGGCCGCCCCGAAGTCGGCGAGCGACGCCGCCCCCTCGGCGTTGCCCAGCTCCTCGGCCATCGGAGCCGGTCGTTCGGCGCTGGGCAGGGAACCGGCACCCCGACGGCGCATGGCGCTGTAGCCGAGCCCGGACATGTGCATCATCACGTCGCGCACGCTCATCGGGCGCCGGGGCTCGACCAGCCGCCGGCCCCCGGTCCCGCCGGGCCCCGATCCGTCGGGCTCCGACACCTTCAGGTCCCGCCACTCCGGGATGAAGCGGTGCACGGGGTCGTCGAGCTGGAAGTGGCCCCGCTCGTACAGGGACATGAGGGCCACGCCGGTGATCGGCTTGGTCATCGAGTAGATGCGCCAGATGGTGTCGTCCTCGACCGGGCGGCCCCGCTCCCGGTCGGCCAGGCCGAACGAGGCGAAGTACGCCGTCTCCCCGTGGCGCATCACCGCCACCTGGCAGCCGGCGATCCGGCCGGCGTCGATGTAGCGCTGCTGCACGTGCTCGGTGACGCGCTCCAGCCGGCGCCCGTCCATCCCCGCCGCGTCCGGGTTGAGTTTCATCCAGCCCCCCAAACTGTTAGAGGATCGAACGATATCCCGGACGGCGCTAGGTTGCCCCCATGCGCATCGGGCTGACGGGCGGGGGGTCCACCGTCGACCGCATGGTCGACCAGGCGGTCCAGGCCGAGAAGGACGGGTTCACCAGCCTGTGGTACGCCAGCGCCGTCGGCGGGGACCCGCTCGTGGCCATGGCCGCCGCCGGCCGGGCCACCTCGGCCGTCGAGCTCGGCACGTCGGTGCTGCAGACCTATCCCTGCCATCCCCTGCTGCAGGCCAACCGGGCCGCGTCGGTCGTGGCCGCCATCGGCCGCGGCTTCACCCTGGGCATCGGGCCGTCGCACCAGCCGGTGATAGAGGGCGTCTACGGGATGTCCTACGACCGGGCCGGGCTCCACACCGAGGAGTACGTGCGGGCGGTGACCGCCCTGTTGCGGGGAGAGCCGGTCGACATGGACGGGGAGGAGGTCCGCGTCCACTCCGGCGGGCGGGGCCTCAGGCCCGATGCGCCGGTGCCGGTGCTCGTGGCCGCCCTCGGGCCCCGCCTGCTGCGGGTGGCCGGGCAGTGGGCCGACGGCACCATCCTGTGGATGGCCACCGCCACCGCCGTCGACGCCCACGTCGCGCCCCGGATCACCGCCGCCGCCGATGCCGCCGGCCGCCCCGCTCCCCGCATAGTCGCCGGCCTGCCCGTGGCCGTGCACGACGACGTGGACGCGGCGCGCCAGGCGGCGGCCGAGCAGTTCGCCGGCTACGGGCAGCTGCCGAACTACCAACGGATCCTGGCCCACGGCAAGGTCGACGGGCCCGCCGCCGCCGTGATCACCGGGGACGAGGAGTCGGTCACGGCGCAGATCCAGGCCCTGTTCGACGCCGGCGCCACCGACTTCTGGGCCGCCCCCTTCCCGGTCGGCACCGACCGCAGCGCGTCCCGCGACCGCACCCGGCAGCTCCTGCGCGAGCTGGCTGCTGGGTAGCCTCTCCTGCGGGGGTGTAGGTCAGTGGTAGACCAGCGGACTTTTAATCCGCGTGCCGCGGGTTCGATCCCCGCCACCCCCACTGCGTTGTTGCCGCGCTGGGACGTGTCGGAGTACTTCCCGTCGCTCGAGTCGCCGGAGTTCGCCGCCGCCCAGGAGGCTCTGGGTGCCGACGTCGACCGCCTCGCCGCCCTCTACGACGAGCACGACGTCCACGGTGGGGACCGCCGGACCGTGGACGCCGCGGCCGTGGCCGCCTTCGAGGCGGTCGTCTCCGCCACCAACCGGGTGTTCGAGAGCCAGCGGCTGCTGTCCGCCTACGTGCAGGCCTTCGTGACGACCGACGCGCGCGACGCCCTCGCCGCGAGCACGGCGTCGCAGCTCCAGGCCCGGTCGGCCCGGGTGCGGGCTCTCTTCACCCGCTTCGAGGCGTGGACGGCGGCGCTCGGCGCCGAACGCCTGGCCGCCGCCTCGACGGTGGCCGCCGACCACCTGCACCCGCTGCGCCAGGCCGAACGGTCGGCGGCCCACCTGATGAGCGAGGGCGAGGAGTCGCTCCACGCCGAGCTCACCCTGACGGGCAGCCGGGCGTGGAACCTGCTACACGGGGAGGTCACCTCGCTGCTCACCGCCGAGGTCCCGCGACCCGACGGCCGGCCCGAGCGCCTGCCGATCACCGTCGTGCGGGGCCTGGCGACATCGCCCGACGGGGGCCGGCGGCGGGCCGCCTACGAGGCGGAGCTGGCGGCGTGGCCGACGGTGGCGGTGTCGTGCGCGGCCGCCATGAACTCGATCAAGGGGGAGGCCAACACCGTCAACCGCCGGCGGGGCTGGTCCGACCCGGTCGAGCCGGTCCTGCACGCCAACGCCGTCGACCGGGCCACCCTGGACGCCATGCAGGACGCCGTGGTGGCGTCTCTGCCCGACTGGCACCGCTATCTGCGGGCCAAGGCGGGATTGCTCGGGTCGGCCGGCGCCGGCGGGGGACTGCCGTGGTGGGACCTGTTCGCGCCGGTAGGGGACCCGGAGTCGGCGGCGGTGTCGTGGGACGAGGCGACGGCCACCGTGGTGGAGACCTTCTCCGGTTACTCACCGGCGCTCGCCTCCGTGGCCCGGCGGGCGGTCGAGGAGCGGTGGATCGACGCCGAGGCGCGCGACGGGAAGCGGGGCGGGGCCTTCTGCATGGGCACGACCGCCGGTGACAGCCGTGTCCTCATGAACTTCGCCGGCAGCTTCGACTCCGTGTCGACCCTGGCCCACGAGCTGGGCCACGCCTACCACAACACCACCCTGGCCGACCGCACGCCGATGCAGCGGGCCACCCCGATGGCCCTGGCCGAGACGGCCTCGATCTTCTGCGAGACCCTCCTGACCGAGGCCGCCCTGGCCGCCACCGACGACCCGGTCCGGCGCCTCACCATCCTCGAGCACGACCTGCAGGGCAGCTGTCAGGTGGTGGTCGACATCCACTCCCGCTTCCTCTTCGAGCGCGAGGTCTTCGAGCGGCGCCGGGACCGCACGCTCTCGGCCGACCAGCTCTGCGAGCTGATGCTGGCCGCCCAGCGGGAGGCCTACGGGGACGGCCTCGACCACCAGCACCTCCACCCGTGGATGTGGGCGGTGAAGCCCCACTACTACTCGACCCACTTCTACAACTGGCCCTACACGTTCGGGCTCCTGTTCGGGCTGGGCCTGTTCGCCGCCTACCGGCGCGACCCCGAGCGGTTCCGCGCCGGCTACGACGACCTGCTGTCGTCGACCGGGCTCGGGGAGGCCGCCGACCTGGCGGCCCGCTTCGGGATCGATGTGCGCGACCGGGCGTTCTGGGCGTCGAGCCTGGACGTGCTGAGCGGGCGCATCGGCGCCTTCTGCGACCAGGCCGCCAGTCCGGGCGGATCCGCCGGCTCGGCTCGGCCCTAGGCCATCGGCGTGGTGGGGCTCGGCGGCCGCACCCCGCCGGCGTACCACAGCTCCAGTACCGTCTCGGCCGGCTTGTCGGCGAAGGTCCGCCCGTTGGCGGCGAGGGCGTCCGGCTCCAGCTCGTAGTCCCACCACACCGCTCCCGCCCACCACTGGTATCCGCCGAAGGTCTCCAGCAGCGCCTGGTACAGGTCGGCCTGCAGGCCCGGATTCGGGTTGTCGTACCAGTCGAGGTAGGGGCGGGCGGCGGCGTGGTCCCCGGACATGTAGCCGACCTCGCCGAACTCGATCGGCTTGCGGTAGGTGCCGGCCAGCCGGGCCACCGCCGCCACCCAGTCCCGCCCGTGCCAGCCCGGCATCGACGAGGAGTGCCAGTCGGCCAGGAGCTGGGCCAGCGAGGGAGAGGCCGCCGGGTCCAGGGGGAAGTACGCCGAGATCCCGATGACGTCCACCTCGTTCAGGAACCTGGCGTTGCCGAGGACGTCCCAGTTCTCCTCGTAGGCGATCTGGCCGTGGAACAGCTTCCGGGCGCCGGCGATCAGCGACCGCCACTCGTTGGTGGCGCCCTCCAGCGACGAGAGCTCGCTGCCCACGTACAGGGTCGAGGCCCCGCCGGCCTGGGCCAGCGCCGCGTACCGGTAGACGAAGGCGCGGTAGGAGGCGAAGAAGGCCGCCAGGTTGGACGGGTGCACCACGGCGCGCGAGCCCCCCTCGCAGCCGGCGCAGTAGAAGAGCGGCACGACGATCACGTGCAGGCCCGCCGCCCGGGCCAGGGAGATCTGCGTCGAGAGCGTCGAGTCGTCGACCGTTCCCGGATCGGGGTGCACCGAGTCGGCGGTCGGGGAGTCGTCCTCCCACCACACGTTGAGGGCCACAGTGTTGAGCCCGTCGGCGCTCAGGCGGGCGAAGACCGCCGCCGCCTGGCTGGCGTCCACCGAGCTGAGATTGGTCAGGGCCGCCCCCGCCACCCGGCCCCCGGTGCCGTCGGCCCGGGCGCCGCCCCGGCCGCCGAGCGCCACCACCACGACGGCCACCACGGCCACCGCCAGGACGCGAACCGTCGACCGCCGCCGGGACACGCGCGTCACTTCGACACCGGGAGGGGCTGGTCCTGCCCGATCGTCCCCCACCCTCCGCCGGCCGCCAGGACGACCACGAACAGGAGGAAGGTGATCACGTGCACGGCCGTGCACCAGATGCAGATGGCCCGCACCCGGAACAGTTCGCTGTAGATGAGGTACACGCAGAAGCCGATGCCCCCCACCGCCCCCGCCGTCCGCAGCCAGTGCACCTCCGGTCGCTCCGAGCGCCAGGCGGCGGGCAGGCACAGCACCAGCATCCCGGCGAAGAACGCCAGGCCCAGGTCGGCCACCGGCACCCCGGCCAGCTTGGACGCCGCGCTCGACGTCACCTTGGCGCAGTCAACGGCCCCCGACTCGCTGCACACCAGGATGTTCGAGGACAGGTAGTGGGCGGCGGTCAGGTACCCCGAGATCCCGAGT
>DASUHN010000106.1 GCA_036273495.1 Acidimicrobiales bacterium
CGGCACCGCCATGGCCGGGAGCAGGACCCAGCCCACCCAGTCGGTGCCCCCGGGCACGGCGTGGAAGCCGAGCAGGGCCCCGGGCCCCGCCGCCCGGGCCACCGCCTCCCGGAGCCCCATTACCGCCGCCCCCTGCCCCCCCGGCGTGAACAGCCCCGCCGACCACGGGAAGGCCAGGAGCCACGCCCCCACCGCGCCGGCCGCGACCACGCCGGCCCCCTTGAGGCTGGACCGCCAGGCCCCGGCCACGGCCGACGCCAGCACCATCCCCGCCGCCGCCACCAGGGCCGCCACCACCACTCCGGGGCCGACCGCGCCGGCCAGGGCCAGGATCACGGCGGTGGCCGCCCAGCGCCGGGCCGGCCGGCCCGGGGACGCGAACGGCTCCCGGCCCGTGCCCGCCGCCACCAGCCGCACCAGCCACGGTGCCGCCCCGTAGGCCACCAGGGCGGCCCAGCGGCCGTGGGCCACCTCGTCGTAGGGCAGGGGGAGGGCCAGGTAGGCGACCGGCGCGGCCAGGCCGGCCCATCGGGAGCCGAGGGGCCGGGCCAGGCGGTAGGCGCCCAGGGCCCCCAGCGGCAGCATGCCCACGACCGCCAGGGTCCGGGCCAGGCCGGCCGAGCCGCCGAGGATCCCCCCCAGCACCCCGGCCAGCGCCAGCCCCAACGGCGGGGCGGTGGTCTGGCCCAGCCCCACCGGGCGGGTGCTGGACGTGTAGGCGGAGACCAGGCGCCCCGCCGACGGGAACGGGGACATCTGGCCCACGGCCGGGGGCCCGGTGTGCAGGAGGCTCCGGGCCCCGAACAGGAGGGCCACGACGATCACCCCCCACACCAGCACCGGCGCCCACGACAGGGCGGGACGGCCCTCGACGCCGGCGCCGGCCAGCAGGCCCTCCTCCCGGAGCTCCTCTTCGACCTCGATCCCCCCGGGCGGCGGGAGGTGGGGCACGCGGGTGGAGGCCCGGCTGAACGCCCCCTCCACCAGAGCGGTCAGGCGGGCGCCACCGGACGACTGCAGGCGGCGCACCTCCCCGTCCGGGAGCACCCGGTGCGCCGCCACCTCGGCCCGGAGGCGGCGCAGCTCCCCCAGGCGGCGCAGGTTCCACGTCCACGCCCCGACCGCGGCCCGGGCCGTGGGACCGCGGCCCCCGACCGTGGCCACGGCGGCCTCGGTCAAGGAGTGGGCCGCCAGCTGGGGTCCCACCCGGACCAGGTGCCAGCGCCCGTAGCACTTGAGAGCGGCGCGCAGCTCGTGGCGCCGGCACAGAGCCAGCTCCCGGGCCCCGGGCCGCCCGGCGCCCCGCCGCGGGACCGGGGGCAGCCCGGGCAGGTCCTGCATCGGGCGCAGGCCGGCCGAGAGCGCCGCCCGGTGGCGGGCCCGGGCGGCCGGGGCCACCATGACCCGGGCGCCCGCGGTCTGGGCCCGCCACGACAGGTCGACGTCCTCCCGGAACAGCACCATGGCGGGGTCGAAGCCCCCCAGGGCCGCGAACAGGTCGGCCCGCACGAGCATGGCGGCGTCCGGCGCCACGAACACGTCCCGGACCGAGTCGTGCTGCTCCTGGTCCATCTCGCCCGGCAGGGCCAGCGGCACCGGCAGGCCCCCCTTGTCGGCGCTCATCCCGACCTGGAGCAGCCGGGTGGGGTCCTCCCAGGTCACCAGCTTGGGGCCGATGATCCCGGCATTGGACCGGAACGCCTCCTCGACTAGCAGCCGCACCGCGTCGCGGTCGAGGGCCACGTCGTCGTGGCACATCAGGTAGAACGACGCCCCCTCGACGACCCGGAGGGCCTCGTTGGCGGCGGCGGCGTAGCCCGTCGGCGCAGGCAGGCGCCGGACGTAGGCCCCGGGCAGGATGGCCGCCACCCGCGGGGTCGGGTCCTCGGCGCTGCCGGCGTCGACCACCAGGACCGAGAGGTTGGGGTAGTCCTGGGCGGCCAGCCCGCCGAGGGTCTCCTCGAACCATTCCCCCGGGTCGGCGGTCACGACGACGGCCACGACGGGCGGGGCCTGGGGATCCATGAGCCCGGCGAGGCTAGCGTCGGCCTATGGCCGATTTGGGGAAGCTGGCCAAGGAAGCCGGCTACACCGCCCTCGGGCTGGCCCTGCTCAACTTCCAGCGGGCCCAGGTCCGCCGGCGCGAGGTCGAGAAGCAGCTGCACGCCGCCTTGGGCCCGCTGGCTCCCTTCCTGCCGCCGCCGCTGCGCCCTCCCGCTAGATAGGCCGCTCCAGCACGACCGCCTCGTCGAGCACCTCGCCCAGGCTGCGGTCCAGCCCGATCTCGGGCTCCCAGCCGGTGGCGGTCCGCAGCTTGGCCGGATCCCCGAGCAGCACGGGCACGTCCACCGGCCGCTCCAGCTCGGGATCGGGGACCAGCTCCAGGTCGGCGCCGGCCAGGTCCAGCAGGCGCCGGGCCACCTCCTCGATCGAGACGGCCCGGCCCGTACAGACGTTGTAGGCCTCGCCCGCCACCCCGCGCTCGACCAGCAGCCGGTAGGCCCGGACCACGTCGCGCACGTCGGTGAAGTCCCGCCGCGGGGTCAGGTTCCCGACGGGAAGAGCCCGATCCCCCTTCGCCTGCGCCTCCGCAATCCGCCGGGCGAAGGCCGGGACCACGAAGCTCGGGTGCTGCCCCGGCCCGATGTGGTTGAACGCCCGCACCCGGATCACCGGGAGCCCGTGGCCGAGGAACGCCTGCAGCCCGAGGAACTCCGCCGCCACCTTGCTGGCGGCGTAGGGGCTGACCGGGCGGAGGGGCGCCTCCTCGGTGACCGGCAGCTGGTCCGGCTGCACGGTCCCGTACACCTCGGCGGAGCCGACCAGCAGCACGCGTGGAACGGGATCACACTCCAGGGCGGCCTGGATGAGCTCCAGGGTCCCGCCGGCGTTGACCCGGAACACCTCCCGGGGCTCCTCCCACGACTTGCCCACGTGGGTGAAGGCGGCCAGGTGGTAGATGGCGTCCGGCGCGGCGTCGAGCACCAGGCTCCGGATGGCGGCGCCGTCGGTGATGTCGGTCGAGTCGTCGGCCACGACGATGTGGTCCCCGGCCTCCTCGAGATGGCGGCGCAGCCACCCCGCCACGAAGCCGCTCCCGCCCGTCACCACCGCGCGCATGAGTGTCGAACGCTACGTGGCGCCGGCGACGCGATGGTAAACGGCAACGTGGGCGTCGGCGCAGCGCGCCCAGGTGTGACCGGCCGCGACCGCGAGCCCGGCCTCCCGGCGGGGCGCCCGCCCCGCCACGGCGTCGGTGAGCTCGGCGTCGAGGGCGGTGGCCAGAGCGGCGGCGTCCCCCGGGGGAACCAGAGTGGCGGCCCCGCCGGCGACCTCGTCCATCACCGATCCCGACGTCGTCACGACGCGCGCCCCGCACGCCAGCGCCTCCAGCACCGGCAGGCCGAAGCCCTCGGCGCGCGACGGGTAGGCCACCACGTCGGCCCGCCGCAGGAAGGCGGGCAGCGCCTCCTCGGCCAGGTAGCCGGTGCGCACCACGCGGTCCCGGTGCCGCATGCGCCCCAGCTCGTCGTCGACCGGTCCCGCCCCCCAGCCCTGTCCCCCGGCGGCCACCAGGCCCACGCCGGGGTGGGCGTCGGCCACCGCGTCGAAGGCGCGCAGCAGCACGTCGAGTCCCTTGCGCGGCTCGACCGTTCCGAGGAACGCGACGTAGCGCCCGGCGACGCCGTGGGCGGCCAGCACGGCGGCATCGGCCTCTTCCTCGTCGGGCCGGGCGGGGCGGAAGCGGCTGTGGTCCACCCCGTGGGGGACGGTCACCACCTCGGCGCGCGGTGCCAACAGCTCCTGCAGCCGCTGGCTGGTGGCGGCGCTCACGCACACCACGGCGTCGGCGCGCCGGGCCGCCACCCGGATGGCGCGCCGGAAGAACCACACCTTGCTCCGCTCGTGCCACTCGGGATGGTCGAAGAACGTGAGGTCGTGCACCGTGACCACCCGCGGCAGCCGGGCCCGCTCCGGCATCGTGTAGTGCGGGCCGTGGTGAACGTCCGGAGCTCCCCCGCGCGCCAGCACTCCGGGCAAAGCCACCTGTTCCCACACCAGCCGCCCCGGCCTCGGACCGGGCGCCACGGCGAGCACCGTGGCCCGCGGCGCCACCCCGCCCCAGCGCCGGGCATCGGCGGTGCGCGCCACGAGGGTCAGGGCCACGTCGTCGCGATCCCCGAGCTCCCGGGCCAGGTCCAGGGTGTAGCGGCCCGCCCCGGCGGGGCGCCCGGGCACGGCGCTGACGTCGAGCGAGACGCTCAGCACAGGCCCTGCCACAGGTCCAGGTGCCGCCAGGCGCAGGCCTCCCACGTGAGCGCGGCGGCGCGCTTGCGGCCCGCGGCGGTGAGGCCCGCCCGGGCCTCCTCGTCGGTGGCCGCCGTCACCACCGCTTCGGCGATGGCGCCGGCGTCCAACGGATCGACCTCGAGGGCCGCTCCACCCGTGCTGGGCATGGGGCTCGCCACCACCGGCGTGCCCTGGGCCATGGCCTCGACGGGGGGAAGCCCGAAGCCCTCCACCAGCGGCACGTACACCAGACAGCGGCTGGCCCCGTACAGGGCCGCCAGCACCCCCGCCTCCACCCGTCCGGCCGGGACCACCCCGGGGGCGGTGCGGAGGGCCGGGCCCCACCCGGGAGGGCCGACCACGACCAGGGGCCACGGCGCGGGCAGGCGGGGCCGGGCCCGGCCAAACGCCTCCATCAGCCGGGGCAGGTTCTTGCGCGGCTCCTGGGTCCCGACCGACAGGAGGAAGGGGCCGTCGACGCCGAGGGCCTCCAGCAGGCGGGCGGCGCCGTCCTGGTCGGGCGGGGGCAGGTGGTCGCAGCCCTCCTCGATCACCTCGACCCGGTTGGCCCCCTCCTTGCGCAGCTCCGCCGCCGTCCGGTCGGACGGGGTCACCAGCGCCGCCGCCCGGGCCACCGCCCGGGCCAGGGTGGCCTCGTGCCACCGCCGCCCCCGCGGGGGGAACGCCTCCGGGACCCACCGCCAGGACAGGTCGTGGACCATCACCGTCACCCGGGGCCCGGCCCCGGCCCGGCGGGGCGAGGGGAACGCCTGCGACACGGAGTGGGCCACGTCGAAGCCGGCCGGGGCCCGCACCAGGCCGACGTCCCAGGCCCGGGTCAGCCCGCGCGCCGGGAGCGGGCTGGTCCGCACCGGGAAGCCGTAGGTCTCGAGCGGGTCCGGCCCGCTCCCGGACCTGCCGGCCGTTTTGCCGGCCGGTTTGCCGGCCGGTTTGCTGGCATGGACGGTCACATCAGTGGCGCCGGCCGCCGCCAGCCCGGTCAGCAGGCCGTGGGCGTAGGTGCCCACCCCGCCGGGCACGCTCCGGCGGAGCTGCTCGGCCACGACCAGCACCCTCACCTGTCGGCGGCCGCCCGCCGGTACAGGTCGGACAGGCCCGCCGCGGTCCGGTCCCACCCGAAGCCGGCGGCGTGGGCCCGCCCCCGGGCCACCGCCTTGTCCCGGGCCGCGCCGTCGGTGACGAGCAGCCCGACGGCCCCGGCCAGCGCCTCGGCGTCACCGGGCTCGACCATCTCCGCGCCGTCCCCGACCACCTCGGGGAGGGCGCCGGCTGTCGTGGTCACGACCGGCACCCCGGCCACCATGGCCTCGAGGGGCGGGAACCCGAACCCCTCGTAGAGCGAGGGGTACACGTAGACGGCGGCGTGGCGGAGCAGGGCGGCCCGCTCCTGGCCCCCCACCCAGCCCAGGCGGACGACGCGGTCGCGATGGGCCGCCCGCTGCACCGCCTGCCTGAATGCCTCCTCGCCCCACCCCTCGGGGCCGGCCACGACCAGGCGGAGGCCGGGAACTTCGCCGGCCATCAGATCGAAGGCCCGCACGAGCGTCGGGAGATCCTTCCTCGGTTCGACGGTCCCCAGAGCCAGGACGTAGGGCGCGCCCCGCGCCGGCGGCGGCAGGGCGCCGGCGGCGGTCCCCTCGCCGGGGTCGAGGGGGATT
>DASUHN010000107.1 GCA_036273495.1 Acidimicrobiales bacterium
CCACTCGCCGCTGCCCCGGCGCGGGCCGATCAGGAAGGAAGCGGATTGGAAGACACGATCGACCTCGTCGACGGGGCCTTCTGGGGCCGAAACCCGCAGGAGGAGCTGACCTGGTTGCGGAACAACGCCCCCGTCTGGCGGGATCCGAAGAACGGCGTCTGGGGCGTGGCCACCTATGACCTCGTGAAACAGGTCAGCGCCCAGCCCAAGATCTTCAGCAACGCCGGGGGCATCCGTCCCGACACCCCACCCGTCCCGATGATGATCGACATGGACGACCCGGACCACCTGAAGAGACGCAAGCTCGTGAACCGGGGGTTCACGCCCCGACGGGTCCGGGACCAGGAGGAGTCGATCCGCCGAACCGCCAGGCTCCTCGTCGACGCCGTCGCCGAGCGGGGCCGGTTCGACCTGGTGTGGGACCTGGCGGCATGGCTACCGCTCATAGTGATCGGCGATGCGCTCGGCGTCGAGCCGCCGGATCGCGGGCGGCTCCTCCAGTGGAGCGACGACCTGTTGCGTGCCCTCGGGTCGGACGACGAGGAGGTGCTCACCGCCGCCCTGATGGCCTCGGCCGGTTACCACGACTATGCGGCCAAGGTCATCGGCGCTCGCCGCCAGCAGCCGACCGACGACCTCATGAGCGTCCTGGTGCATGCGGAGGTCGACGGCGACCGCCTCGACGACGAAGAGGTGATCATCGAGTCCCTTCTCATCCTGATCGGCGGCGACGAGACGACCAGGCACGTGATCAGCGGTGGCGCCTATCAGCTGCTCGCGCACCGTGAACGTTGGGAGGCCATCCTGGCGGACCGGTCCCTCCTGGCCGGCGGGATCGAGGAGATGCTGCGCTGGGTGAGCCCGATCAAGAACATGGCGCGCACCGCCACGGAGGACACCCAACTGGGGGGGCGAACCATCCCGGCCGGAGAGAAGCTCCTGTTGCTCTACCCGTCGGCGAATCGGGACGAGACGGTCTTCGTCGACCCGTTCGAGTTCGACATCCGGCGGTCGCCCAACGACCACGTCGCCTTCGGCTTCGGAACCCACTACTGCCTGGGGGCCAACCTGGCCCGGCTCGAGCTCCGCGTCCTCTTCGAGGAGCTGCTCGAGCGTCTGCCTTCGTTGTCCCTGGCTGAGCCAGCGGAGCCTGCGTACCGCCCCGCCAATTTCGTGAGCGGCTACGAGACCCTTCAGGTTCAGGTCGGGTGAGATCCGCAGGGAGCGCCGATGCTGCGGATAGCTGACGAGGACCGGGTCCGGACTATCTGCCTGGAGCGTCCCGACGCCCTCAACGCCTTCAACGAGGCTCTCTACGACGCGACGACGGAGGCGTTGATCGCTGCCGCCGCCTCGCCCGAGGTGGCGGTGGTGGTCCTGACCGGAGCAGGAAGATCCTTCTCGGCCGGGACCGATGTCCTGGAGATGGCCGCCCGTACCACCGATCCGGAAGGTTTCCGGGCCGGCACCCACGGGTTCCCCGGCCTGATCGACCAGCTCTCGACGTTCCCGAAACCGCTGATATGTGCTGTGAACGGCCTGGCGCTCGGGATCGGAGCCACCCTGCTGGGCTTTGCCGACCTGGTCATCATGTCGAGCGACGCCCGGATCCGCTGTCCGTTCACCGACCTGGCAGTTGCGCCGGAGGCCGGCAGCTCGTACACCTTCCCCCTGCTCCTCGGGCGCCAGGAGGCCAGTTGGGTGTTGATGAGCTCGACGTGGCTGAGCGCGGAGGACTGTCTGGGCAACGGCCTGGCCTGGCGCGTCGTTCCGCCCGACCGGTTGATGGCCGAGACCCTGGAGGTCGCCCGACTGATCGCGGCCAAGCCCATCGCGTCCCTGATCGAGACGAAGCGAACCCTCGTGGCGGGACACCGGGACGCTGTCGACCGGGCGCGCCAACGGGAGAACACCGCCTTCGGTCGTCTCCTCGGGCAACCCGCCAACCTCGAGGCCTTCCGGGCGCTGGGATCAAAGGCGGCCCCTGACTTCATATCGGTCGACGGGGAGCACCCGGTCGACGTGACACTGCACCGCCGGGACTGAGGGGTCGGATCGATTACCCGGGAAGTACGGTCCTGATGTTGAGGAACATCGGGACCCGCTCCCAGCGCCGGTAGCGACCCGAGAGACCGGACGGCCGGGGCTCGCGCACGGTCTCGATCCGGAGGCCTGCCTCCTCGAAGGCGCGGGCGTAGTCCTCCAACGAGTAGGTCCAGCCCCGGAACGTCATCTCCAGACCGTCGCGGACGACCTTGTCCTCGAGACGCCGGTTGACGAAGTAGTCGTCCCGGATGGCGAACGGCGCCTCGGGTGTCTGATCCAGGAAGGTGCCCACGTCGGCCAGTGGATGGCTGACACAGACACTGAAGCGCGCCCCGGCCTCGAGGACGCGGGCCGCCTCCCGGACCGTCCCGGCCATGTCCGAGACGACCTGAAGGGAGTTGTAGGCAACGACGAGGTCGAACGACCCGCCCGCGAACGGGAGCTTCGCCCCGTCGGCCACCAGGTACGGCGTGCCCCGGTCGGCGGCGCGGGCGTGCCCCACGAGGGTCACCGACGAGTCGACGGCGACGACCCGGTGGGCACGGGCTCCGAGGTCCCTGGCCACCCGTCCCTCTCCGCAGCCGATCTCGAGGGTCCGCCGGCCGGGGGCGGGCAGGAGGTCGTCGAAGAAGGCGTCGCGGTAGTACCAGTAGGCATCGTGATCGGGTGTGCGGGCCCAGCGGACCCAGTTCTCGGCGTCCGGCTCCCATTCCCCGGCGAGGCCCACGCGGGAAAGCTACGCCGACCCCCGGCATCAGGCGCGGCGGACCGCCTTGACGGCCGTGCCGTAGGCGCAGATCTCCGTCCAGTTCCCACCCATCTCCGAGGTGTCGAAGCGGAAGGCCAGCACGGCGTCGGCTCCTTTGACCCGCGCCTCCTCCATCATCCGCTCGAGCACCTCCTCCCGGCTGGCGGCCAGGTTCTTCGTCATGCCGCGGAGCTCTCCTCCGACGAGTGACTTGAGCCCCGCACCGAGCTGGGAGCCGAGGTTCCGGGACCGGACGGTCAGGCCGAAGACCTCCCCCAGCACCTCGGTTATCTCGTAGCCCGGCAGCTCGTTCATCGTGCTGATCAGCATCGCTACCTCCGGAGTGTCGACTGACCGACGGAGTGCCCACCTCCAGGGCGATGGGAACCCGACGCGGTGGGTACCACCTTGGCATGGCCAAGTACCAGGTGAACGACGCCGGCGTGGCCTGGGCCCGGCGGATGATCGACTCGAATCAGTACGACCTGCACACCGAGTGGTCGGAGGCGGCGCCGTCGGCCTCGGACGGGAACGCCTACATCGAGCGGCACGGCTACGACGGATACGGCGAGTGGCACCTGGCCCTGGACACCGAGGCGTCGGACGAGGCCAAGGATCGCTACGGGTTCCCCTACGGGGACTTCCGCCGGGTCATCAGGGCCGCCCTGATCCACGCCAAGCAGCGGGCGGTCCAGAACGGCCACGAGAAGGTCGCGGCCGCGGCCGGGGACCTGCTCGACCGCCTCGACGCCCGGCACGCCGCCTGATCGGCGGCGTCGAGACCCCGACCGTGACGGATTCACCGCTTTCAGTCACTGTCATACCCTCCTGATGTAAGCCACTTCCGATAGAAGTCTTCCGATTCGTCCCTTTGGCCCGGACGTAAAGCCCCGAACGCGGTGTGCCGATGCTTGAAGAGCACGCGCCTCCTCGGCGTGAGCGCCGTCGGCGTCTCAGGGGGGAAAGCACTTGGCCCGCCACTACGCGGGGAGCATGACCAAATACCTGGTCGACTACTTCCGGGGCCACGGCCGGCCGGGATCCCTCGAGCAGGTCCTGGTGCAGGCCGGTGAGACCCGGGGCGTCGACGTCCTGACCGACGAGTCGTCGTGGAGCTCCTACGCCGAGCTGCGGGCCCTGCTCGAGGCGGCGGCCACCGAGCTGGGCGGGATGAGCCACCTGACCGTGGTGGCGGCCAGCGCCATGGAGTCGGTGTCCATGCCGGAGTTCACCGCCGCCCTGCAGGACCTGGGATCCCCTACGGCGCTGTACGCCTGTATCGCAGACGCCTCGGCTGCTCTCTCCACGATCATGGAGATGACGGCCGAGGAGGTGGGTCCCTCCGAGTGGGTCCTCACCAACCGCTTCAAGGACGGATTCGAGGCCTTCCCCGAGTACTGCGCCTTCGGCTCCGGGCTCATCTCCGTGCCTCCGATGCTCTTCGGGATGCCCCCGGCCGAGGTCGTGGAGGAGCAGTGCCAGGCGGAGGGGGCGCCGGCCTGCCGGTACCGGGTGAGCTGGACCGCCCAGGATGACGAGACCCGGCGCTGGGAGAACCTGAGGTTCCGGGCCGAGGTGGGCGAGGCCCGCCTGCGGGCCATGCAGGCCACGGCGGCCGACATCGTCTCGGGGAGCGACCTGAGAGACGTCCTGGCCCGCATCGTCGAGTGGACGGGACGGGCCGTGCGGGCCTCCGGCTACCTGCTGGTGATCGATGCCGCCCCCCTGTCGGGGCGGTGGGTGCACGGTGAGGGACTGGAACGCCAGCAGCAGGAGGAGCTGGTCGGCCGGGTGCTCGACGGCACGGCCGGGGATGACATCCGGCTCTGCGCTGTGGAGGTGGTGTCGGAGCGGGCCGTCTACGGTCACCTTGTCGCGGTGAGCGAGACCGGCCGGCGGCTGTTCCCGCAGGAGGTCGAAGTCCTCCGGACCCACGCCCGCCTGGCGGCGGCAGCCCTGGACTCGGCCTCGGCTGTGCACGAGGCCCACTGGCAGGCCGACACCGCCACCGCCCTGCTCGACCTGGCCAGCTCCCTGTCCCAGCTGGCCGGCGTCCGGGAGATGGCGGACCGGGTGGCGCGGGCCGTTCCCCTCGTCGTCGACTGCGATCGGGCGTCGGTCGTCCTCATGGATGCCGAGACGCCCGTCCTGCGTTTCGTCGGGATGTGGGGGTACCCGCCGGCGGTGGAGGCGGAGCTGCGGTCCGGCGTCTACCCCGGTTACGGCCCCGAGATGCCCGACGCCGTAGACCTCTGGGACATCCGCGAGGCGGAGGACCCCGAGCTCCGCCGGTACATGGCGGCGTGCGGCTCGGCGGCGCTGGCCCGGATCCCGATCTACATGAACGGGGTGGCCGCCGGCGCGGTGATCGCTTCGGTGACCGATCGGCCCGAGCGGCTCACCCGTCATCCCAGCCTGGCCGAGCTCCTCCGGGGCGTGGCGGCCCAGGCCGGCACGGCCATAAGCAACGCCCGCCTGCTCGACCGGATCCAGCATCAGGCGCTGCACGACGCTCTGACCGGCCTGCCGAACCGGGCTCTGATCCTCGACCGCGCCGGCCAGATGCTGGCCCGGTCCCGCCGGCAGAACCGGCCGGTGGCGGCCCTGTTCGTCGACCTCGACGACTTCAAGGACATCAACGACACCTTCGGCCACGACGCAGGTGACGCCCTGCTGCGCGCCGTGGCAGCGCGGTTCACGGGGTGTCTCCGGGGCAGCGACACCGTGGGACGCATGGGAGGCGACGAGTTCGTCGTCCTGGCCGACGCGGCATCCGTCGACAACCGGCCCAATGTCCTGGCCGAGCGCCTCCACCGTGTCCTGGAGGATCCCTTCTTCATCGAGGGACCCCGGCCCCTGTCGCTCTTCGTGTCGGCCAGCATCGGGATCGCGGTGGCCGACCGGGGAAGGGCCGAGGAGCTGCTGCGAATGGCGGACATAGCCCTCTACCACGCCAAGGCCACGGGCCGGTCGTGCTACTCCGTGTTCGAGCCGGAGATGGAGAGCGAGTTCGTCGCCCGGGTCGAGCTCGAGCTCCAGCTGCGCTCCGCCCTGGACGGGGAGCAGTTCGTCCTGGAATACCAGCCCACCTTCTCCCTGGACGAGGCACGGGTCACCGGGGCCGAGGCTCTCATCCGCTGGCGCCATCCCACCCGGGGGCTGCTGGCGCCGGCCGAGTTCATACCCTCCCTGGAGGAGACCGGGCTGATCGACGACGTCGGGAGATGGGTGGTGACATCCGCGTGCCGGCAGGCGAAGGAATGGGAGCGGGCCGGCCACCCCGTCGACATGGCGGTCAACCTGTCGGCCCACCAGCTCGCCAGCGGCTGTCTGGTCGACGACGTGCGCGACGCCCTGCAGCTGACAGATCTCGATGCGTCCCGGCTGACCCTCGAGATCACCGAGAGCGGACTGATGGTCGACCGGGAGGTGGCCGCCCAGCGCCTGGCCGCTCTGCGGGCCCTGGGGGTGCGCCTGGCCGTGGACGACTTCGGAACCGGCTACTCCTCGTTCGCCTATCTCCGCTCCTTCCCGGTGGAGGTGCTGAAGATCGACCGCACCTTCGTCAAGGACGCCGGTACGGCCGAAGGCCAGGCTCTCCTGACCGTGATGCTCGACCTGGGGCGGTCTCTCGGGTTGGCGACCGTGGCCGAGGGCGTCGAGACGGAGGCCCAGCTGGCCTGGCTGAGGGAGGCCGGGTGCAGCTACGCCCAGGGCTTCCACCTGGCCCGGCCCATGCCCCCGGGAGCCGTGCTGGAGGTTCTCGAGGGCCACCTGGTGGCCCGGCGCTGAGCTCGGCCGGCGCCTGTGGAACTTCCGTTCTCAGGGTCCGATTTAACGTTCCCTTAAGCCTCGGTCCGGGCCAGTCGATAGCTCTCGTGGCGCATCCACCACGGCGGCGCCGGCGCTCTACGGAAAGAGCGTCTTGCAAACATGGAGGAATGCAGTGTCGTCCCTTAGCGTCAACACCAACGTCAACGCCATCAGCGCGTTCAACAACCTGAGCCGCACCGACTCGCAGCTCACCACGTCAATGAACCGTCTGTCCTCGGGTCTCCGGGTCCAGACGGCCGCCGACGACCCCGCCGGCTTCGTCGTCTCCCAGTACCTGAACAACCAGGCCGGGGGCTACGGAGTGGCCGTTTCCAACGGTCAGAACGCGGTGTCG
>DASUHN010000108.1 GCA_036273495.1 Acidimicrobiales bacterium
ACCGGCCGCCCGACCCTGGCCCTCCGGCCCCGGGTCGGCCAGTATTGGGCGTGGTCTCCCCCGTGGGTGGCCCGCCCCGGCAGTCCCCGCGGACCGGTCACGCCGTGCGGCGGGCGGCCCCGGCCCGGAGGACCGTTGTGACCGCTGAGATCGTCTGGCCCCAACCCGAGCGCTCCCTGGAGGAGATCCTCGGCAACCCGG
The DNA here is from genome assembly GCA_036273495.1 of Acidimicrobiales bacterium. Classification (NCBI taxonomy): domain Bacteria; kingdom Bacillati; phylum Actinomycetota; class Acidimicrobiia; order Acidimicrobiales; species Acidimicrobiales bacterium. The sequence goes on from DASUHN010000108.1 coordinate 202, forward strand.
TCGGGGCCCGCCATTCGGTCGAGGCCCTGCCCTCGCTGCTGCACGACGGGGAGCGGGTACTCACCGGCGCCACCGCCTTCCTCGAGGGGCGGTCCGGGCTCGTGGTCGCCACCACCGAGCGGCTGCTGTTCCTCCACCGGGACGAGCCGCTGATCGACTGGGACTACCCCAGCATCGGCCACTTCCGGGCACTGGCCGGACTGGTCGTCGCCGATCTCCAGATCGAGCGGGGCGACGAGCGGGCGGTCATCAAGCAGGTCCATCCGCGTCAGCGTCTGTCCGAGCTGGCCGACATCCTCGGACGCTCACCCGCCGCTCCCAGCTCCTGAACGGCTCCGGCGCCGGTCACACACAGTGACGGAAAGTCGTTGATCTCCGGGCCACCACCGGCCCGATTTTCCTGATCCGCCCAGGTTTGCCGGTCCTGAGCAGGGGCTATGTGTGGCGCCAGGCGGCGGACTGTCACTCTGTGTGTTGACAAATCGGGCCAAGGGCCGCGAAAGTCTCACAAGGCAGAACTCGCCATAGCGGTTATCGGCGGGTGTTCACTGAACCTTGAGAAGAAAGTTGGTCGGGGTGAGTAGCAGCGGGCGGGTCGACCAGACGTGGTCCCTCCGAGTCCTCCACCGCGTGCAGGCCGGCATGCGGGCGGGCCTCCGGGTGACCAGGGCAGCGGAGCTCCAGATCCAGACGGCGGAGGAGCCGGTGGTGCACCGGCTGCCGGGCCGCCGGATGGCCAGGCGATCGGTGGCTTCGGCCGGCGCATTCGCCACGGCCCTGACCGCCGTGCTGGGGGGCTCGGTCGGCATGGCCGCGGCCGCCCCGGCCACCCATGCCGCCAAGAGCTCTGCGGGAACGGGAGCGGCCGGTACGACGACGACGGCCTCCTCGCCCGCCAAGGCCGCCAAGTCGAGCCAGTCGGCCCCGGCGACTTCGCCACACTCGACCTCGCCCGGCACAACCTCGGCCCAGTCGGCAACCTCGGCCCAGTCGACAACCGCCCAGTCGACCGCCTCGGACCAGTCGACCGCCTCGGACCAGTCGGCGACGGCCGGGTCGACCGGCTCGGCTCCGGCGGCGACGAGCTCCCCGGCGGCGACGCCCGCCGCCAGGACCGCCCCGAGCGCGACCTCAACCTCGGCTACAGGCGGAAAGTCGGGCAAAGCGGGCACAGCGGCGGCTCCGGCCGCGGCGATCAAGGCGGCGGCCACCCAGGGGTCGACGTGCGACAGCAGCGGGAGCGGTGAGGCCGAGCTGGCCGACGCCAGCCCCACTCCCACCTACAACCAGGGGGTCCTCGACTCGAGCGCATCGCTGCTCGACGCGGCGTCTTCGCACGCGCTGAGCTTCACCTACTTCGACGAGGCGGGCTTCGTGGCCACGATCTGGAACCCGGCGACCAGCGTCCCGGTCCTGATCCCGGGCGCGTCCACGACGACCAACAAGGCACTGGGCACCGTGAGCGAGGGTGTCGGGTCCATCACCGGTCCGTTCCCGAGCGCGCCGGGAGCCTCGCAGTACTCGGTCGGCGCCCCGCTCGTGGGGCACTTCTCGGTCACACCGGGAACCTCGGCCGGCACCAAGAGCGGGGTTCCGGTCAGCGGGACCGTCCCGGCCCTGGCCACCGCCATCAACCAGGCCTCGCCTGCCCCCGGCTACTACGCCATCAGCATCACCCTGGCCGACGACGACGACAAGACGCCGGCGCCCTGCTCGATGCAGTGGGTTGAGCACGTGGCGGCGCCCGCACCTCCCCCGACACCGACTCCCCCGCCTCCGGTGGTTCCCCCGAGTGTCACCCCTCCGCCCACGGTTCAGATCACCAAGCTGAACAACGCCGCCGGCACGGGCTTCGGCACCAGCGAGACGGCCGCTCCCGGGTCGACCTCGGTTCCCTACCGGGTGACGGTGACCAACCCCAACGCCTCGCCCGGGACCCTCACGGTCCTGACCGACACGATCGACGGGGCCACGATCAACATCTGTCCGTCCCTGATCGGGACCGTCCTGGCCCCGTTCGGGCAGGTAGGTGACTCCGTGACCTGCGACTTCACGGGTCCGGTGCCCTCGACGCCCACTGTCGACACCGCCGGCACCACGCTGAGCGTCAACGGCGTGCTGGTCAGCGCCACGGCGCAGTCGACCGTCTTCCCCCCGGTCCTCGGCGTTCAGATCCCAGCGCCTCCGGCGCCGGTAGCGCCGCAAACCCCCCCGGCCACTCTGGCCTTCACCGGGGCCCCGGTGGGCAAGATGCTCGCCGCCGCCCTCGGGATGATCGCCGTCGGCCTGGCCCTGCTCGGCGCGTTGCAGCTGGCCCGGGAGGAGAGGCGCCCATGGTCGGGGTTGGCGTTCGCCCCGATCGGCCGAACGCGGGGAGCCACCCCACGCGCTCACCCGGGGTGGTCGTCCGGCCACGAAGGCGCGCCCTCGGCGCATCAAACCGCCGGGAGCTCGCCTCCTGGGGGACGGGACTGGCTGGTGGCCTACCTACAGGGGGGCTGGACCCGTCCGAGAAGGCCTGACCGCGGTCCCGGGCACGGTCATCGCCCGCCGCCACCGTCCCGCCGGACCGGATTCGGCCGTAGACCGGGCTCCTGAAGCCCCTCAGCGCTCCCTGAGCGGGCGGTCTGTGACCGGTAACCCGCTGAATTCGGCTGACAATCGCGCCATTTCGTAGAATCTCGCGCGCCCATCCTTTGCCCATGGCACTGCGCCGCGGTTTGCGGCAAGATGACGTCCGCTGTAGGCGATCGTGAGGGCTCCGGGTATCGTCCCGGCCGTCGGGAGCGTCGGTGGGACCACTCGGCCGGGGCCTCTCAGGAGCCGGACAGCGGACTCTCACCACAGTGAGTGGTGATCTTCGGCGAAGCAGGAGGGGCGATATCGGCGGGTTTCACCGACCGTGGTGGCAATCGAGCGCATTGTCAATGCGCAACGGATCCCCAAACTTCACCCAAATTACGTATCGAACTACCACTCTGGGTGTTGACATACGCGCCAAGGCACGCCAAAGTCAGAAGGTGCTAACTCCCTCCTGCCGGATTCTCGGTGGGTGATCCGGAAACCTTGAGCAGAAAGTTGAAAGAAGTGGACAACAACGGTTGGGTCGACGAGACGTTGCCCCTCCGGATGCTGCACGGCCTGCGCAACAGCGTGCGCCGCAACATCCGGAGCCAAGGGGCGATGTTCTCCGAGACAGCTGAGGAGCCGGTGCTGCCCCAGGCAGCGTTTGCGGCGGCCACAGCGCCGGAGGCACCGCGTACGGTCGAGCCGACCGTCGAGGCGCTGCCGGCGCTTTCCATGATCGAAGAGCAGCCGGTCGTCGAGATTCTCGACCAGCCGGCCGCCTCTGCGCTCGAGCCCGCCGCCTTCGCCGAGGAGCCGGCCCTGGTGCGGGCCGCCGAGTCGCGTCGGCAGCACCGCCGGCGTCCCCTGGCCAAGGCCGGACTGGTCGCATCGACCGTCGTGGCGATGGTCGGCGGGACGGCGGGGGTCGCCTTCGCCAACGCCGCCAACCCCCTGCCCACCTCCGCGGGCACGGCCACGGTCAACGCCAACGGGACCGTGTCCGTACACCTCAGTGGGACCTGGTCATGGGGACCGCCGGCCGTTACCAAGGGGCCCCAGGACTGCGCCGGACGTTACGGTCTCGGCTGGGCGGTGGACTGGTGGGGCATGAGCGCGAGCTCGAGCGCCGCCAGCATCCCCGGGCTGACCAACGGGGCCGGAGCGGCTCTCACCCCGGGCGGGTCGATCCCGTCGGGGGGCCAGTTCTTCCACGTGAACACCAACGACGTCTCGTCGGTGGCCGGGCACCCGACCAGCTACGACGGCTTCGACACCTTCGCCACGGACTGCACCCAGGACGCCAACGGCAACGCCCAGGGGAACTGGTCGGCCACCGCCGTCTACCCGAGCGCAGCCTCGATCCCCCCGCAGCTCTGCGTGATCATGTACGACCCGCACGGCAAGGAGACGAGCGCCAGCGGCAGCTCCAAGGACTACAGCACCACCGGCGACGACGACAACTCCATCCAGACCAACGCCTTCAACCCGGCGGGCAGCAACTTCTGCTTCACGCCCACCTTCACCAACCCCCAGACCCTGGCAGGAAACATCTTCCTGTGTAACTCCGCCGGTCAGCAGACGACCACGCCCCCGAGCGATGCCGGGACGCTGAGGTCGACGCCCCCGACGGGCACGAACGAGACGGGGCCGTCGGGCGGCAACAGCTTCGGGCCCTCCAAGGTCACGAACTCCGGGGACTGGACGGTGACCGCCGGGGCACCATCGGGCTTCCACTTCGTCTCGTGCGGCAGCAACGCCGCCAACCTGACGGGGAACAACCCGGCCTCGGCAACCGAGACCGTGAACGTGCCGGCGGGCGGGACCGGAACGGCCGTCTTCTACGTGGTCCCGAACACGGTCGTCCAGACCCTGACCGGCCAGATCCTCACCTGCGCCACCAACCCGCCGACGGAGGTCCACACCGGCACCCTCTCGGCCACCGGGCCCGCGGGCAGCACGGCAATTCCCACGCAGGCCGATCCGATCAACGCGGTGCCGGTCGACTCCGGTAACTGGATTGTCAGCGCCACCGCTCCGGCCGGGACGCAGTTCGTCTCGTCCTGCGGCCAGACCGGGAACGGCACCACCGCCCACCAGACGGTCAACGTCCCGCCCGGGCAGTCGGGCACGGCCACCTTCTTCGTGACGCCGAACCCGAACAACCCGAGCCTGACCCTGACCAAGACCGCCGACGTCAGCACGGTGACGGCCGGCAACAGCTTCAACTGGACCCTGGTGGCCCACAACGCCGGGCCGGGGAACGCCACCCATGCGGTGGTCACCGACCCGATTCCCAATGGACTGACCATCAACGGCACG
>DASUHN010000109.1 GCA_036273495.1 Acidimicrobiales bacterium
AAGCCGTAGCCCGGATGGACGGCGTCGGCTCCCGACCTCAGGGCGGCGTCGACCAGGGCGTCGACGCGCAGGTACGACTCCGCCGGCGAGGCCCCGCCGAGCGGCACCGCCTCGTCCGCCGCCCGCACATGGGGGGCGCGGCGGTCGGGATCGGAGAACACCGCCACCGTGGCCAGCCCCATCTGCCGGGCGGTGCGGAAGATGCGCACGGCTATCTCGCCGCGGTTGGCCACGAGGAGCTTGTGCAGCTCGGTCACTCCGGAACGGACCTCACATGCGGAACACGCCGAAGCCGCGCGTCCCCGCGATCACGTTGGAGTGGCAGGCCGACAGGGCCATGCCCAGCGCGGCCCGGGTGTCGCGCGGGTCGAGCACCCCGTCGTCGTACACCCGCCCGGTCATGAACAGGGCGTCGGACTCCGCCTCGATGCGCGCCTCGAGCTCGGCGCGGGACCGGGCGTCGGCCTCCTCGTCGAACGGCCTCCCGGCGGCCTCGGCCGCCTGGCGGGCCACGATCGACATCACCCCGGCCAGCTGCTCCGGACCCATGATGGCGGTCTTGGCACTGGGCCAGGAGAACAGGAAGCGGGGGTGGTAGGACCGCCCCGACATGCCGTAGTTGCCCGCGCCGTAGGACGCGCCCATGATCAGGGTCAGGTGGGGCACGGAGCTGTTCGACACGGCGTTGATCATCTTGGCGCCGTCCTTGACGATGCCCCGCTGCTCGTAGTGGCGACCGACCATGTAGCCGGTGGTGTTCTGCAGGAAGAGGATCGGGGTGTCGGTCTGGTTGCAGAGGAGGATGAACTCGGTGGCCTTCTGTGACTCCTCGTTGAACAGCACGCCCCGGGCGTTGGCCACGATCCCCACCAGCCAGCCGTGCAGGTACGCCCACCCGGTCACGAGCGAGGGGCCGTAAGCCGGCTTGTACTCCTCGAACAGCCCGCCGTCGACCACCCGCGCCAGCACCTCGCGGGGGTCGAAGGGAACGCGCAGGTCGGCGCTCACCACCCCCAGCAGCTCCTCCGGGTCGTAGGCGGGGTCAAGGGGCGCCTGCGCCGGCCGGGAGCCGAGCTTGCGCCAGTTGAGGTGGGCCACGATCTCCCGGCCGATGCGGATGGCCTCCTGTTCGTCGGCGGCCAGGTAGTCGGACAGGCCGGACACGCGCGAATGCATCTCGGCCCCACCCAGCTCCTCGTCGTCGGAGTCCTCCCCCGTGGCCATCTTCACCAGCGGGGGACCGCCGAGGAACACCTTGGCCCGCTCCTTGACCATCACGGCGTAGTCGCACATCCCCGGTACGTAGGCCCCGCCCGCTGTCGAGTTGCCGAACACGAGGGCAATGGTCGGGATGCCGGCCGCCGACAGCGCCGTCAGGTCGTGGAACAGCTGGCCGGCGGGGATGAACAGGTCGGCCTGGTTTCGCAGGTCCCCTCCCCCCGACTCCACCAGGTTGATGTGGGGCAGGCGGTTCTCCCGCGAGATCTCGAGGGACCGCAGCACCTTGCGCCACGTGTAGGGGTTCGAGACCCCGCCCTTCACCGTCGGGTCGTGGGCGGTGACGATGCACTCCACACCCGACACGACGCCGAGGCCGGTGACGATGCTCCCGCCGACGTCGTACTCGGTCCCCCACGCCGCCAGCGTCGACAACTCGAGGAAAGGGGAGTCGGCGTCGAGCAGCAGCTCGACGCGCTCCCGCGCCATCAGCTTCCCCCGGCCGCGGTGCCGCTCGACGTAGCGCGGCCCCCCGCCGCCGTTGGCCTGGGCCTGCAGCCCGGCCACCAGCGCCAGGCGCTCGAGCATGGCGGCCCGGTTGGCCTGGTAGGCCTCGGACCGGGTGTCTACGCCCGATCGCAGCGCCCTCACTCCCCGGCCACCTCCACCACGACCTCGTGGGCGATGTCCGCCGAGGAGCGGCCGACGGCCAGGAGGTAACGGCCGGGGTCGACCCTCCATCCCGCCCCGGCGTCGGCCAGCCACGGTTGACCCGGGTCCCAGCGGGCCCACGCCCGCCCGTCCAGCTCGAGGCTGGCGGTCACGGTCTGGCCGGGGTCCACCCACACCTTCCGGAAGGCCTTGAGCTCCTGGGGCGGCCGGAACGCCCGGGCGTCGAGGGGGCGGACGTAGAGCTGGACCACCTCGGCCCCCCGGCGGTCCCCCGTGTTGGTGACGGGAACGTCGACGATGAGGGTGTGGCCGGCGTCGGCCGTCGGGGAGGACAGCCGGGGCGCGCCGATGCTGAACGTCGAGTACGACAGGCCGTGGCCGAAGGGGTGGGCCACGGGGAGATCCCGGGCCTCGTACCAGCGGTAGCCGACGAGGACGCCCTCTCCGTACCGGACCTCCCCGTTCTCGCCGGGGAAGTTGCCGTAGGACGGGTTGTGCTCCAGGCGCAGGGGCAGGGTGAAGGGGAGGCGGCCGGCGGGGTCGCTCTTGCCCACGAGGACGTCGGCCAGGGCCCCGTCGAGCTCCTGGCCGCCGAACCAGCACCAGAGCACGGCCCGGACCCGGTCGGCCCACGGGAGGGCCACGGGGGCACCGGCGTTGACCACGACGACGGTGTTGGGATTGGCGGCGGCCACCCGCTCGACGAGCTCGTCCTGGCGGCCGGGGAGATCGAGGGAGGTGCGGTCCTGGCCCTCGGTCTCCCAGTCGTCGTCGTTGCCGACGACCACCACCGCCACGTCGGCGGCGGCCGCCACCGCCTCGGCCCGCTCCATCAGGTCCGCGGGGAGCGGGCGGGCGCAACCGATCGTCCAGGCGTGCACCGCCGGCGCCCCCTCGGCCGAGTACTCGACGACGATCTCCACCTCGGTCCCCGCCGCCAGGTCGACGGCGGCGTCGACCTCCTGGGACCCGAGGCCGAAGAAGGCGTCCCCGCGGGGCGGCGGGTCGGCGAAGCCGTCGATCACCACCCGGCCGCCGACGGTGAGCCGGGCCCGCCCTGCCTGGAGCAGGGAGAAGCGGTGGGGCCCCCCGTGCTCGGGCCGGTACCGGGCGATGGCCCGCAGGGAGAACCCCTCGTCGGGCACCCCGGCCGCGGGCGAGCCGATGGAGAAGAACTTGGTCTCCCCCGCCACCTCCCGGTGGACGGCGGGGCCGGTCAGGTCGGGGCCGGCGAACACCTCCAGCTCCATCCCGGCGTCCCCGCCCGGGGTCCGGAGGACCTCGGCTTTGAGGGTGGGCACCCCGCGGTCGATGCCGCAGCCGGGCTCGTGGACCAGATGGACCCCGGTGCCCAGGGCGGCGCCGAGCGACTCGAGGAGGTTGGCGCGGTGGTGGGGGCGCACCGCCGAGGAGCCCCCGCCCATGGCCCGGGGGCGCACGGCGTGCGGTCCGATCAGGGCCACCGACCCCGTCCCGGCCGGATCCAGGGGGAGGAGCCCGTCGTTGGCCAGCAGGACCGCGGCCCCGGTGGCGGCCTCCCGGGCCAGGGCCCGGTCGGCGGGATCGTCGATCGCCTCCTCGGGACCGTCCCCGGCGTCGTCCAGGGCGCCCAGGCGGTCGAAGACGCTGAGGAGTCGCCGGGCCGCCCCGTCGAGGTCTGCGGGGTCGACCCGCCCGGCGGCCACGGCGGCGGCCAGGGCGGGCCCGAACGCCCGGCCCGGACCGGGCATCTCGAGATCGAGGCCGGCCCGGGCCGACTCCTCGGTGTCCGCCGCGCCGTACCAGTCGGTGAGCACGAAGCCCTCGAAGCCCCATTCGTCCCGGAGGATCCCCTGCAGGAGGTCCCGCCGGCGGGTGTTGTAGCGCCCGTTGAGCCGGTTGTACGACGTCATGACCCCGAGGGCGCCGCCGTCACGGACCGCCATCTCGAACGGGAGGAGGTAGATCTCGCGGAGCGCCCGCTCGTCGACCACCGAGCTGATGGTGTGGCGCTCGAACTCGGCGTCGTTGGCCACGAGGTGCTTGACGGTCGTCGCCACGCCCTGGGACTGGGCGCCCCGGACGAACGCCGCCGCCAGCCGGCCGGACAGGTGGGGGTCCTCCGAGTAGCACTCGAAGTTCCGCCCCGCGAGCGGGGACCGGTGGATGTTGACCGTCGGGGCCAGCAGGACCCGCGCCGACTTCCGCCGCGCCTCCCGGCCGAGCAGCTCGCCGATCCGCCCGAGGAGGTCGGGGTCCCACGTGGCCCCCAGGGCCGAGCCGCAAGGGACGCACACCGACCGGGGCCCCGCCGATCCCATGGCCGTTCCCCGGGCCCCGTTGGGGCCGTCGGTGACGCGCACCGGGGGGATGCCGAGGCGGGGCACGCCGTTGGTCGACCACATGTCCCGGCCTGCGGTCAGCGACGCCTTCTCCTCCGGCGTCATCTCCGCCACGAGCTTGTCAATGTCGGCCATCGGGGTCCCGACGGTACCCTGGGGGGATGGGAGAAGCCTTCATCGTCGACGCCGTCCGCACCCCCGTGGGGAGGCGCGGCGGGGGTCTCTCCGCCCTCCATCCCGCCGACCTGGGCGCCCATAGCATCCGGGCCCTGGTCGAGCGCACGGGCATCGATCCCGCCGCCGTCGACGACGTCGTGTTCGGGTGCGTGGACACCATCGGGGGCCAGGCCGGGGACATCGCCCGGACGTGCGCCCTGGTGGCCGGGCTGCCCGAGACCGTGCCCGGCACCACCGTCGACCGGCAGTGCGGGTCGGCACAGCAGGCCATCCACTTCGCCGCCCAGGGGGTCATGTCGGGGACCCAGGATGTCGTGGTCGCCGGTGGGGTCCAGCAGATGTCCCGGATCCCGATCTCGTCGGCCATGCTGGCCGGCACCGAGCTGGGCTTCGAGGACCCCTTCAGCGGCTCCCCGGGATGGGCCGCCCGCTACGGGGGTGAGGAGATCAGCCAGTTCCGGGCCGCCGACATGATCGCCGAGAAGTGGGCCGTCAGCCGGGAGGACATGGAGGAGTTCGCCGTCAGCTCCCACGAGCGGGCGTTGAAGGCCCAGGCCGAGGGACGCTTCGACAACGAGATCGTCCCGGTCGGTGAGGCCGGCCGCGACGAGGGCCCCCGGGAGCCGAACTGGGAGAAGATCCGCTCCCTGCCGACCCTGCGGGAGGGGGGGCGGATCACCGCCGCCGTCGCCTCCCAGATATCCGACGCCTCCGCCGCCATGCTGATCGTCAGCGAGGCCGCCCTCAAGGCGCACGGGCTGCGGCCCCGCGCCCGCATCCACCACGTGAGCGTGCGCGGCGACGATCCCGTCTACATGCTCACCGCCCCGATCCCGGCCACCCAGTACGCCCTCGAGCGCACCGGGATGAAGCTGTCGGACATCGACCTGGTCGAGATCAACGAGGCCTTCGCGTCCGTGGTCCTGGCGTGGCAGAAGGAGACCGGGGCCGACCTCGACCGGGTCAACGTGAACGGCGGCGCCATCTCCCTCGGTCATCCCCTCGGCGCCACCGGGGCCCGGCTCATGACCACCCTGCTCAACGAGCTGGAGCGGACGGGCGGGCGCTACGGGCTGCAGACCATGTGCGAGGGCGGCGGCCAGGCCAACGTCACGATCATCGAGAGGCTGGGCTGAGCCGGCGGCTGGCTCGCACCGTCCGCACCATCCGATCATGACCTCGACCCACTACGAGCTCTCCTACCTCGACGCCCTCGAGGCCGAGTCCATCGAGATCATCCGCGAGGTGGCCGCCGAGTTCGAGCGCCCCGTGTTGCTGTTCTCCGGGGGCAAGGACTCGGTCATCATGCTGCGCCTGGCCCAGAAGGCCTTCGCTCCCGCCCCGGTCCCCTTCCCGGTCATGCACGTCGACACCGGCCACAACTTCCCCGAGGTCCTCGAGTACCGGGACCGGATCGTGGCCGAATGGGGGGTGCGCCTGGTGGTGGCCTCGGTCCAGGAGTCGATCGACGCCGGCCGGGTACGCGAGGAGCACCCCCTGGCCTCGCGCAACCGCCTGCAGACGACCTCCCTTCTCGACGCCATCACCAGCCACGGCTTCGACGCCGTGTTCGGGGGGGCGCGCCGGGACGAGGAGAAGGCCCGGGCCAAGGAGCGGGTGTTCTCCTTCCGCGACGAGTTCGGCCAGTGGGACCCCAAGAACCAGCGCCCCGAGCTGTGGCACCTCTACAACGGGCGCCACACCAAGGGGGAGCACATCCGGGTCTTCCCGCTGTCCAACTGGACCGAGCTCGACGTCTGGTCCTACCTGGCGACCGAGGACATGCCCCTGCCGTCGATCTACTTCGCCCACCGGCGCGAGGTGGTGCGCCGGGACGGGATGCTGATGGCGGTCAACGAGTTCTTCCCGGCGGCGGACGGGGAGGAGATCACCGAGATGTCGGTGCGCTACCGCACCGTGGGGGACGCCACCTGCACGGCGGCGGTCGAGTCGACCGCCACCACCTACCAGGCCGTGATCGCCGAGGTGGCCACCACCCGGATCACCGAGCGGGGCGCCACCCGTGCCGACGACCGCTTCTCGGAGGCCGCCATGGAGGACCGCAAGAAGGAGGGCTACTTCTAGATGAGCGAGCTCCTCCGCTTCGCCACCGCCGGCTCGGTCGACGACGGCAAGTCCACCCTCATCGGGCGCCTCCTCTATGACTCGAAGTCGATCTTCGAGGACCAGCTCGAGGCGGTGGAGCGCACCAGCCGGGCCCGGGGCGACGAGTACACCGACCTGGCCCTTCTCACCGACGGCCTGCGGGCCGAGCGGGAGGCCGGCATCACCATCGACGTGGCCTACCGGTACTTCTCCACGCCCCGGCGCAAGTTCATCATCGCCGACACCCCCGGCCACATCCAGTACACCCGCAACATGGTCACGGGCGCCTCGACCGCCGACCTGGCCCTCATCCTGGTCGACGCCCGCAAGGGCATCGTCGAGCAGTCCCGCCGGCACGCCTTTCTGGCCTCGCTGCTGCGGGTGCCCCATCTGGTCCTGTGCGTGAACAAGATGGACCTGGTCGACTACGACCAGTCGGTCTACGAGTCGATCCGGGCCGAGTTCAGCGCCTTCGCCGCCAAGCTGGACATCTCCGATCTCACCTTCATCCCGCTGTCCGCCCTCCACGGGGACAACGTGGTGCACCGCTCGGCCAGCATGGGCTGGTACGAGGGGTCCTCGCTCCTGCATCACCTGGAGGAGGTGCACATCGCGTCGGACCGCAACCTCATCGACCCACGCTTCCCGGTGCAGTACGTGATCCGGCCCCAGAACGGCCAGGGGGACTACCGGGGCTACGCCGGCACCGTGGCCGGGGGCAGCTTCCGGGTGGGTGACGAGGTGGCGGTCCTGCCCTCCGGGTTCTCCTCGACCGTGGCCGCCATCGACACCATGGCGGGCTCGGTGGAGGAGGCCTTCCCGCCGATGGCGGTGACGATGCGGCTGTCCACCGAGCTCGACATCTCCCGCGGGGACATGATCTGCCGGCCCCACAACCAGCCGACCGCCTCCCAGGACCTGACCGCCATGATCGCCTGGCTGGACGACCGCTCCCAGCTGCAGCCGGGGAGCAAGTACTTCATCAAGCACACCACCCGCAGCGCCCGGGCCCTGGTCAAGAGCCTCCACTACCGGCTGGACGTCAACACCCTGCACCGCCACGAGGACGCCCCCGAGCTGTCCCTCAACGAGATCGGGCGGGTGAGCCTGCGCACCACCCAGCCGCTGTTCTTCGACGAGTACCGCCGCAACCGCGCCACCGGGAGCTTCATCCTCGTCGACGAGCACACCAGCGCCACGGTGGCGGGCGGGATGATCATCGGAGAGGCTTGAGCTCCAACGTCACCTGGCACCACGGCCACCTCGACCGGTCCCAGCGCTGGGCCGCCCTCGGGGCGCCGGGCGTCACGGTGTGGTTCACGGGTCTGTCGGGATCGGGGAAGTCGACGATCGCCACCGCCGTCGAGGCCGCCCTCGTCCGCGCCGGCCGGCCCGCGTATCTGCTCGATGGGGACAACCTCCGCCACGGCCTGACCGCCGACCTCGGGTTCTCCGACTCGGACCGGGAGGCCAACGTGGCGCGGGTGGCGCAGGTGGCCCGGCTCTTCGCCGACGCCGGCGTGGTGGCGCTGGTCTCGCTGATCAGCCCGTTCCGGGCCGGGCGGGAGGCGGCCCGCCACCTGCACGAGGAGGCGGGGCTCCCGTTCCTCGAGGTCTGGGTCAACACCCCGCTCGCGGTCTGCGAGGAGCGGGACCCGAAGGGCCTGTACGAGCGGGCCCGGTCGGGCCAGATCGAGGGCTTCACCGGTGTGTCGAGCCCGTACGAGGAGCCGGACCGACCGGACCTCGAGATCGCCGGCGCCGCGGCGTCCGTCGACGAGGCGGCGGCCGCGGTCATCGGCCTGCTGGGAGCGTAGGCTCGCCGTCCATGACCGAGGTCCAGGACAGCTATCGCCGCATCGCCAGTGGATTCGACGCCGTGGTCGGCACCGTCACTCCCGCCAAGTGGGACGCCGTGTCCCCGTGCGAGGGGTGGAAGGCGCGCGACCCCGTGGCCCACGTCGTCGAAGGCCATCGCGGCGTCGTCGCCGGGGTGCGGGGAGGGGAGTCCAAGCCGCTCGGAGCGGACGAGGATGCCGCCCGGGCGTGGAAGGAGGCCTCCGGAGCCATCGCCGAGATCACCGGAGATCAGGAGGCCCTCGCCAAGGAGATCGACGGGCCGGTCGGGAAGATGCCGGCCGGTGAGATCATCGGCCGCTTCGTGAACATGGATCTGCTCGTGCACACCTGGGACCTGGCCCGGGCGGTCGGCGCCGACGAGACCCTCGACGAGGAGTCGGTGCGCCGGGCCCACGAGGCGCTCAAGCCGATGGACGCCATGATCCGCCAGCCCAACGTGTTCGGGCCCCGGTTGGACCCGCCGGCGGGGGCGGACGCCCAGACCGAGTTCCTGTACTTCCTGGGCCGGCGGGCGTAGGGGTCGGACCGGCCGTTCGGCGCCACCGCGCTCCGGCGCGCCTGCGTCACGGCTTGCCGGCCAGCACCTCCGACGGTGAAGGCAGTCGCGGGCGCGACCCGTCGACCAGCACGGGTGAGCCCGGCTCGGGACCTATCTGACCGGGGGTCGGATCGGAGCCCCGATCCTCGGCATGGAGAAACGCCGCCGCCACCGCCTCGGGCCGGTCGACCTGGAGGTAGTGGTTGGCTCCGGGAACGAGATAGAAGCGGTTCCGGCCCGGCTTGAGCATCAGGAACTCGCTCCACACGTGAGCAGCGACGCGCGGTGGGGAAACGGTGTCCAGCAGGCCCCAGATGACCGTGGTCGGGATGTCCCTGCCCGCCAGCAGCTCGAGCCACTCGCGTTCGTGCTCCGCCCGCTCCCGGAGGTACTGGATGGTCTCGTGGAGGACCCTGATTCCGTCGGCGTGGGTAAACGTGGCGGTGAGGGCCTCGACGTCGGGGTGGTCCGGTGGCCGCGGCGGGGAGAAGGTCGTCGACCCCATTCCCGCCGCCAGCAGCGCGGGCGTCAGCCGCTCCAGCATCGCCGGCGCCGTCGTCGCGTCGAGCACCACCCGTTGGAAGTCGGTGAGGTTGGACAGCGGCAGGAAGAGGTTTGCGTTGGTCAGAACCAGGTGCTCGACCGCCGGGGCGGTGGCGCCATCGGGGCCGCCGGCCGACGTCGCCAGGGCGTAGTTGAGGGCCACGCTCGACCCGCGGTCGTGGGCCATCACCACCACGGGCCCGGCGCCGAGGATCTCCCGGACGTAGAAGGCCAGGAGCTCGGCGTCCCGGGCAATCCCGTATCCCCAGCCGAGCGGCTTGTCGGAGAAGCCGTAGCCCGGGAAGTCGAGGGTGCAGACCCGGTACCGGTCGGCCAGGAGCTCGACGACCTCGTACCAGTCGATGCTGCAGGTCGGAAAGCCGTGGACGAGCAGCAGCACCGGGGCGTCGGGCCCGCCTGACTCGACGTGGAAGACGCCGACCTCCTCCGCCGCCCCGTCACCGGGCGCCCAGCGGAAGTAGCCGCCTCTCTCCTTCCAGCGGGCGGCCCGCTCGTCACCGCTCATCCGCGTCGGCGCAGCTCGAACTTGAGCACCTTTCCGGCCGCGTTGACCGGCAGGGAGTCGACGACGTGCACCCGGCGCGGGACCTTGTAGTTGGCCATCTCCCCCTTGGCCCAGTCGACGATCTCCTCACCGGCCACCGTCACGCCGTGCACCGGGACGACGAAGGCCACCCCCACCTCCCCCATCCGCTCGTCGGGCACGCCGACCACGGCCACCTGGGCCACCCCGGGATGCCGGAGCAGGAGGTTCTCGATCTCGGCCGGGTAGGCGTTGAAGCCCCCGACGATGAACATGTCCTTCTTCCGGTCCGTGACCCGGATGTTGCCGCCCGGATCCATCGTCCCGACATCCCCCGTGTGCAGCCACCCGTCGGCGTCGATGGCCTCGGCCGTCGCCTCGGGGTCCTCGAAGTAACCCGACATGACGTTGTAGCCCCGGCACACGATCTCCCCCCGCTGGCCGCGCTCGGCCTCCTTGCCGTCGTCGTCGACGATCCGGACCTCGACGCCCGGGATGGCCCGTCCCGACGTGGTGGCGATGGTGTCGATGTCGTCCCCCTGGCGGCACGAGGTAACGAAGCCCGACGCCTCGGTGAGGCCGTAAGCCGTGATGACGCTCTCGAAGCCCAGCTCGTCGAGCATGCGCCGGACCAGCTCGGTGGGTATGACCGCGGCCCCGGTGACGGCCAGGCGCAGGCTCGAGAGGTCGGCGGCGTCGCGCTTCGGGCGGTTCAGCAGCGACTGGTAGAGGGTGGGTGGCCCCGGCAGCATCGAGATCCGTTCGGTGGCGACCGCCTCGAACACGCCGTCGACGTCGAAGACCGCCATCGGGACCATGGTGACCCCACTCATCAGCGCGACCAGCACCCCGGCCTTGTAGCCGAAGGAGTGGGACATCGGGTTGACGATGAGGTAGCGGTCACCGGGGCGCAGCCCCACGATGTCGCGATACTCGCGGAATACGCGCAGCGTCGTCCCGTGCCGGGCCATCACCCCCTTGGGGGCCCCGGTCGTGCCCGACGTGAACATGAGGTCGCAGAGGTCGTCCGGCCCCACCTTCGCCGCCCGCTCGTCCACGACCGCGGGGGGAACGCCCTCGCCCGCGCCCAGCAGGGCATCCCACGTCTGCCATCCCTCCGGCGCCACCGCCCCGAGCACCACCCGGCGCTCGAGGTCGGCCAGGTCGTAGCCGGCCAGCAGGGCGGGAAAGTCCACGCCGAGGAACTCCCCGGCGGCCACCAGCACCCGGGTGCGGCTGCGGCCGAGGATGTAGGCCGCCTCGGCGCCCTTGTACCGCGTGCTGAGCGGGACCAGCACGGCTCCCACCGACTCCAGACCCAGCACCGCCTCCACCCAGGCCGCCCCGTTGGGGGCCCACAGCGCCACCCGGTCCCCCGGCTCGACACCGGCGGCCACGAACCCCCGGGCGGCCCGCTCCACCCGCGCCCCCAGCTCGGCGTAGGTCAGGCGCAGGTCCCCGTCGATGACCGCTTCGCTCTCCGGGAAGCGCTCCACCGCCCACCGGACGAGCCGGGGGATGGTGTCCCACTCGAGCGGCGCACCCACGGCGCCGGCGCCCACTGTCGGCCGGCCCGACTACTGCGCGCCGTAAACCGGGGCCGGCGGTGGCGCCTTGTCCAGCAGCTCCTTGATGACCGGCCCCAGCTCGTCGGGCTCCCACCGCCGGCCCTTGTCCGCCTCGGGCCCGTGCTGCCAGCCATCGGCCAATGACACCTTCCCGGCCTCGGCCTCGAACACCCGGCCGGTGACCCCCGCCGACTCGGCCGACGCCAGCCACGCCACCAGCGGGGAGACGTTCTCCGGCGCCATGGCGTCGAACGCCCCCGGATCGTCGGGACGGGACATGGTCTCGGCGAACACCGCCTCGGTCATGCGCGTCCGCGCCGACGGGGCGATGGCGTTGGCCGTGACCCCGTACCGGGCCAGCTCGGCGGACTGCACGAGGGTGAGCCCGGCGATGGCGGCCTTGGCCGCCGAGTACACCGACTGGCCGACCGAGCCCATCAGCCCCGCCCCCGACGTGGTGTTGATGATGCGGGCGTCGGGCCGCTGTCCCGCCTTGGCCTGGTCCCGCCACAACGCCGCCGCCCACCGCCCGACCACGAAGTGGCCCTTCACGTGCACGCGCATCACCGCGTCGAACTCCTCCTCGACGGCATTGGCGAACATGCGGTCGCGGAGAAACCCGGCGTTGTTCACCACCACGTCGAGGCGCCCGAACGTCTCCATGGCCGTGTTGACCAGGCGCTGGGCGCCCTCCCAGTCCGCCACGTCGTCCCCGTTGACGACGGCCTCCCCGCCCGCGGATCGGATCTCCCCGACCACGTCGGCCGCCGGCCCCCTCGAGCCGCCGGTGCCGTCGAGCTCGGCCCCGATGTCGTTTACCACGACCTTGGCGCCCTGGCGCGCCAACTCGAGGGCGTGGGCCCGGCCCAGGCCCCGGCCCGCGCCAGTCACGATCGCCACTCGCCCCGCGCACAGTCCGCTCATGCCGGCCATCATCACACGCCGAGGCTGAGGCCCACCCGCCGGCGGTGAGCGGCGGAGTCCCCCCAGGCCCGGGCCAGCGCCCACGCCCGCTTCATGTACAGGTGCAGGTCGTACTCGGTGGTGTAGCCGATGGCGCCGTGGCACTGCAGGGCCACCCGCGCCGTCACCAGGGCGGCGTCGGAGGCCATGGCCTTGGCCATCGACACGTCCCGCTCGGCGTCGGCGGCGCCGGTGGCCAGCGACCACGCCGCCCGGTGGACGACGGGCCGGGCAAACTCCTGGACCATGGCGGCGTTCGCCAGGTGGTGCTTCACCGCCTGGAACGAGCCGATCTTGGCGCCGAACTGCTCCCGCTGGCCGGCGTAGTGGACGGCCATCTCGAGCATCCGCTCGGCCAGCCCGACGAGCTGGGCGGCGGTGGCGAGCACGCCGCGCTCGCGGGCCCGGGCCACCGCCACCGCCGGCACGTCCAGAACCGTGGCCGGCCCCGGCTCCCAGTCCACTCGGCAGGCCCGCCGGCTGCCGTCGACGGTCTCGACCCGCTCCAGCCCGACCTCGGCCGGCGCCACCAGGTGCAGGCGACCATCCGCCCCGCCGAGCAGGAGGTGGTCGGCATCGGCCGCCCACGGCACCAGAGAAGGCCCCGGCCCGGTCGAGGTGCCGAGGTCGCTGGCCACCACCGCTCCCGACCCCGAGAACCGCGACCCGAGCAGCGGCGCCGCCACGGCGGCCGTCTCCACGATCGGATCGGGCAGGCCGGCCCGGCCCGCCTCCTGAAACACGAGCACCACCGAGCGCTCGTCCAGTCCGAGGCCACCCTCGTCCTCGGCGACCAGGGCGTCGAGGACCCCCATGCCCGCCAGCGCCTCCCACGCCGAGCGGTCGGTGCCGCCCGGTGCCGCGTCCCAGGCGGAGCGGACGAGGGCCGGGGTGCAGCGCTCGTCGAGGACGGCGCCCACACCGTTCCGGAACGACTGGTCGAGCTCGCTGAAGCGGAAGTCCATGGTGTCGGAAGCGGGCGACGAGACCGGGCGTCAGCTGCGGGGCAGGCCGAGCACCCGCTCGGCGGTGATGTTGCGCTGGATCTCGTTGGTGCCGGCGTAGATCGGTCCCGACAGCGAGAACTGCCAGCCCTTCGACCACGGCCCCTCCACCTCGGCCTCCGGGCCGAGGAGCTGCAGGGCCAGGTCGTGCAGCTCCACGTCGAGCTCGGACCACCACAGCTTGACGAGCGACGTGGCCGCGCCCGCCGGCCGGCCGGCCAGCGTGTCACTCACCACCGCCAGGGTCTGCACCCGGTAGGCCTCGGCGCGCATCCAGGCGTCGACCAGCCGGTCGCGCAGGTGCGGCGCCCGCGTCGGGCCGTCGACGTTCCGCCACAGCGCGAGGAGGCGGTCGGCGGTGGCCATGAACCGTCCCGGGGACCGGAGGGTCAGGCCCCGCTCGGACGAGGTCGTGGCCATCGCCACGTTCCAGCCCCGCCCCACCTCGCCGAGGACCGTCGGCCCCAGGGGCCCGGCGTCGGGGAGAAAGACGCCGTCGAAGAACACCTCGGCAAAGCCGGTGTCACCGTCCAACCGCCCGAACCCCCGAACGGTGATGCCCTCCAGGTCCAGGGGCACCAGGAGGTAGGTGAGGCCGCGGTGGCG
This sequence comes from Acidimicrobiales bacterium, assembly GCA_036273495.1. Classification (NCBI taxonomy): domain Bacteria; kingdom Bacillati; phylum Actinomycetota; class Acidimicrobiia; order Acidimicrobiales; species Acidimicrobiales bacterium. The sequence continues at coordinate 14,121 of DASUHN010000109.1, forward strand.
CTCCTGCCCGGGGTCGGAGCGGAACAGGCCGAACAGGTGGGTGCAGAACGCCCCCCGGGTCGTCCACGTCTTCTGCCCGTCGAGAACCCAACCACCGTCGACCGGGCGCGCCGTCGACCGCAGGCTGGCCAGATCCGATCCGGACCCCGGCTCCGACCACCCCTGGCACCACAGGTCCTGCGCCGCCGCCATGCGCGGCAGGATGTGGTCGCGCTGCTCGTCGGTTCCGACCTCGAACACCGTCGGAGCCAGGAGGAAGATCCCGTTCTGGGTGATCCGCTGGGGCGCCCCCGCCCGGTAGTACTCCTCCTCGAAGATCAGCCACTCCCACAGCGACGCCGCCCGGCCGCCGTACTCCTCGGGCCACGAGACCACCGCCCACCGGGCCTCGAACAACATCTCCTCCCACACCATCTGCTGGGAGAAGCCCTCCGCCGTGTCCCCGGACGCCGGCGCGCCTCCGCACTGCTCGCGCCAGCGCGCCAGGTGCTCCTCCAGCCAGGCCCGGGCCTCGGCCCGGAACGCCTCCTCGTCGTCGCTCCAGGTCAGATCCACTCGTGCGTCCCGTGGCGGCCGGTCAGACCGACAACAGCACCGACGACCCGTGCCCGAACAGGCCCTGGTTCACGGTGACACCCACCCGGGCGCCTTCGACCTGCCGCTCGCCGGCCTGGCCGCGCAGCTGCCACGTCACCTCGCACACCTGGGCCAGGGCCTGGGCGGGCACGGCCTCGCCGAAGCAGGCCAGCCCCCCGGAGGGGTTCACCGGGATGCGCCCGCCGAGGGTCGTCTCCCCGGCGCGCAGCAGCTTCTCGGCCTCTCCCTCCGAGCAGATCCCGATGTCCTCGTACCAGTCGAGCTCGAGCGCGGTGGACAGGTCGTAGACCTCGGCCAGGCTCAGGTCCTCGGGGCCGATGCCCGCCTCCTCGTACGCCGCCTTGGTGATCGACGGCCGGAAGCCGACGGCCGGAGGCTCGACCACCGCCGCCGAGTCGGTGGCGATGTCCGGCAGGTCCGGCGTCACGTTCGGGTAGCGGGGCGTGACCGTCGACACGCCGCGTACGCGCACGGGACTGCTCACCCCCCGGCTCCGGGCAAAGTCCATCGACGTCAGCACCACCGCCGCCGCCCCGTCCGAGGTGGCGCAGATGTCGAGCAGGCGGAGCGGGTCGGCCACCACCGGGGACGCCTCCACCTCCTCGGCGGTCACCTCCTTGCGGTACCGGGCGTAGGGATTGGCGAAGCCGTGACGCGAGTTCTTGACCTTCACCGCCGCGAAGTCCTCCGGCGTGGCGCCGTACAGGTCCATGCGCCGGCGGGCGTACAGCCCGAAGTAGGTCGGGTTGGTGGCGCCGATCAGCCGGAAGCGGAGCCAGTCGGCGTCGTCCCAGCGGTCCCCGGCGTTGGGGGCCAGGAACCCCTTCGGGGTGGTGTCGGCCCCGATCACCAGGGCCACGTCACACAGGCCGGCCAGGATCCGGGTGCGCGCTGTCTCCAGCGAGCTGGCACCCGACGCGCACGCCGCGTAGCTCGTGGACACCCGGGCACCGGTCCAGCCCAGGGCCCGGGCAAACGTCGATCCCGCCACGTAGCCCACGTAGCCGTTGCGGACCGTCTCCCCGCCCGCCACCAGCTGGACGTCGGGCCAGCTGATCCCGGCGTCGGCGAGCGCCTCACGCGCCGCCACCATCCCGTACTCGACGAAGGGCCGGCCCCACTTGCCCCACGCGTGCATGCCGACCCCGAGGACAGCCACGTCGTGGTCGCTCATCGCCCGCTCCCCTCGACTCCGTTCGGCGGGGCTCCTCCCGCCACGGGCCGCCACCTCCACACCAGGTGGTCGCTGCCGTCGACCTGGTACAGCGTCTCGAGCACCAGCTCGACGGGCTGGCCGACCCGGAGGTCGGCCGTGGTCAACCCCTCGGCCGCCTGGCCCAGCACGACGATGTGCTCCTCCTCCAGCTCCGCCGCCACGATGGCGAAGGGCTCGTAGGGCTCGGTCGTCACCACGTACGGAGGCGGCGGTTGATAGCGGGCGTCGGTGTAGCTCCACACCCGAGCCCGGCGCGAGAGCGGAACGGTCTCCAGGTCCTCGCCGTCGCAGGCGGGGTTCGGGCACCACGACACGGTCGGGGGGAAGGCGTAGGTCCCGCACCTGGGGCAGTGACGGCCCAGCAGGTGGGGCTGGTCCTCCACCGTGAACCAGCCCTCGATGGCGGGTACGGGGGTGGTGCTCAACTCGGGACCTCCTTCTCCCTCAGGCCGGCGGGGTCGATGACCTCCCGGATCAGGCGCAGCTCGTCGGGCGTCGGCAGCCGGCTGTCGGGGACATCGTCGGGAACCACCAGCTCGAACCCGGTGGCGGCCACCACCTCGTCTACCGCCACGCCCGGGTGCACCGAGCGCAGGCGCATGCGGCGCTCCGGGGTCTCCCAGTCCATGACCGCCAGGTTGGTGACGACCCGGCGCAGGTCGATGAAGCGCAGGGCGGCCGGGCCCGCCTCCGCCGCCCGGTTCCAACCCACCCCGGTGACCACGTCGACCTTCTCGACGAACACGCGGGGGGAGTGGTTCGGCACCCAGTAGCTGGTGGCGTTGTTCACGGTGTTGCCCGGCGCCCCCCGGAACCCGAGCAGCTGGGCCTTGGGCCGCTGGTAGTCGTCCCCGATGGACGCGAAGTTCTGGTTCCCGGAGGCGTCGATCTGGCTGGCGCCCATGATCACGTGGCGCCGTCCCGACCACACCACGTCGAACATGGCCCGGTAGGGGTTGTAGGTCTCGACGACCTTGCCGCCGGGCCACTCGAAGGCCTCGTCGTTGGCGATCAGCACCGCCTCCCCGTCGGTCATCAAGAGGTCGGGGGAAAAGCTGGCCCGGGCCAGCCGTCCGCCGATCATCGGGATGGTTCCGATGGGGTTGGCGAGGGTCTCCCCGTCATCGCGGAAGCACTCGGCTATGGCGGTGACGCATACCTCGGCCCGGGTGACTCCGGAAGGGGCGGCGCTCACCGGGCCCGCACCCTGGCCTGGTAGTCCTCCTCGGGGAGGTCGATCCAGTCGGCCCGGAAGCCGGCCCACGCCTCCGCCGAGGCCGCCGACGCCGCGTACTCCTTCTGGAATGCCTCGTCGCGCTCGTGGTCGGGCCGGCACTCGGTGAAGTGGGCGCCGCCCGCCCGCTCGATCACTCCGTCGACCATCGACCGGTTGATCCGCAGGCGCAGCTCGGTCCCGGCCTCCTTGGCCAGATCGGCCGTGGGCACGACCTTCTCCGTGGACACGAACCGCCGGCCCGGCGCGGCGCGCAGGTAGAGGTCGTCGAAGTAGAGGTCGGCACCGAGGAAGGCGGCGTTGCCCCGGGCGTCGGCGCGGTCGAGGTGGCACAGGGCGGCGTCCAGGGTGAGGGCGGGGGCCGCCACCAGCTCCTCCCCGTCAGCGAAAGGGGACCGGACCGTCCCCAGGCGGGGGTTGAGCCGTGGCAGGTCGGAGCCCAACCCGACGCGGCTGGGCAGGAACGGCACCCGCCACGCCGCCGCCTGCAGACCGAGCAGGAACAGGCCCTCGTCCCACGGCTCGTCCTCGACCGCCCCCGACTGCCGGGCGGCGCGGAAGTGGGGATCGAGCGGGATGGTGTCGAGGGAGACGAAGGCGTACACGACCCGGCGCACCTTGCCGGCCGCGCAGAGGATCCCGACGTCGGGACCGCCGTAGGTGACGAGGGTCAGGTCCCGCAGCGACGAGCGGGCGACGGCCCGGACGAGGGACATGGGCTTGCGCCGGCTGCCCCATCCCCCGATGCCGATGGTCATCCCGTCGGCGAGCTCGGCCACCACGTCCTCCTCGGACAGGCGCTTGTCCGTGCTCACGACGGCCCTCCGGTCGCGGTGCTCAAGAGGCGCCTTCCCGTCCGGTGGCCGCCGCCCCCTTCTCGACGAAGGCGTCGCGCGCCTTGTCCCCCTCCCCGAGCAGGTTGAGCTCGAAGGTGAAGCCCTGCTCGAAGCGGTACGAGCGCTTCACGTCGACGGGGTCGATGCCGTTGAGCGACTCCTTGGCGGCGCGGACGACACCGGGGAGCTTGGTGGCGATGGCCTCCGCCACCTCGAAGGCCACCGGGCGCAGCTGGTCGCGGGGGACGACCTTCAGCACCGAGCCGTAGTGGTGCAGCTCGGCGGCGGTGGCAACGGTCGAGGTGTACACCATGGCCCGCATCTTGTGCTGGGGCACCAGCCGTGCCAGGTGGGTGGCCGCCCCCAGCGCGCCCCGGTCGACCTCGGGGAGCCCGAAGGTGGCGTCCTCGGACGCCACGATGATGTCGGCGTTGCCCACCAGGCCGATGCCGCCCCCGAGGCAGTAACCGTGCACGGCGGCGATCACGGGTACGGCGCATTCGTAGACGGCCGCGAACGCCGCGTAGCACCCCCGGTTGGCGCCGACCAGGGCCTCGAAGCCCTCGGTGTTCTGCATCTCCTTGATGTCCACGCCGGCGTTGAACCCCCGCCCCTCGGCCCGCAGCACGAGGGCGGTGGTGGAGCGGTCCTCCCCGAGCCGGCGCACCGTCTCGGCCAGCTCGAACCAGCCCGCCACGCTCAGGGCGTTGACCGGGGGGTTCTCCATGACCACCTCGGCGATGCCGCCGGGGTGCACGTTGGTCACGAGCGGGCTCACATCCCGCAACTTAGGCGGCCCTCTCCGCTGGCCGCCTTCC
>DASUHN010000110.1 GCA_036273495.1 Acidimicrobiales bacterium
GGCGCCACCAGCGCCCCGTGGCCGGCCGATGCCCCCAGCACCGCCGTGACCAGTGGCACCCGCCCCGAGCACCGGGCCTGGGCAATCATGTCGGTCGGCGCCCGGCCCCCGTGGGTGCGCCCGTCCGCCCTGAACCCGGCCCCCTCCAGCATCATCACCAGCGGGACCCGGTCACCGGCCGCGATCTCGGCCACCCGGTAGCGCTTCGAGTTGGCGGCCTGGCTGATCGTCCCCGCCTTCACGGTGAAGTCCTCCGCCGCCACCATCACCGGCCGGCCGTCGATCCGGCCCGACCCGATGACCACGGCGTCGGCAGGTGACTCCTCGCCCCCGACCAGAGTGCCGAGCTCCTGGAACGTCCCCGCGTCGAGCAGATGGTCGATGCGGGCCCGGGCGTCCATCTTGCCGGCGGCGCGGTGCTTCTCGAGCCGCTCCGGACCGCCCATGGCGCGTGCCGCGGCGCGGCGGCGCTGCAGCTGCTCGAGGACGTCGTCCCACCCGTCGGGATGGTCAGGATCGGTCATGGCGATGAAGGCCGGGATCGGTGAACCGGACGGTGGTTACCCTACGTCCCGATGGCCTCGGAGACCGGAGCCGCCGGCACGCCCTCCGACGAGCTCAGCGGGGTGCTCGGCACGGGCCGGACCGACGTCGGGCTCGTGTTCGTCTCGATGTCGGCGCGGGAGCCGGACGGGCGGGACGAGGAGTACCTGGTCTGGCACGGCCTCGACCACCGTCCCGAGCAGTACCGCCTGGACGCCCTCCGGGGCTCGCTGCGGCTGGTGTCCACTCCGGCCTGTCGCGCCGCCCGGGCCGCGAGCGATCCGCGTTACGACACCGTCGACCACGTCATGAGCTACCTGTTCTCCGATGCGGCCGGCCTGGAGCCGTTCCTGGCCCTCGGTCAGGCCCTGGGGAAGGGCGGGCGGATGCCGCTGCGGCTTCCCAGCATCGAGGCCGCCGTCTACGAGCTGGCCGGCACCGCGGCGGCGCCGCGGGTGCTCGTCGGCGCCGACGTGGTGCCCTGGCGCCCGGCGCGGGGCGTGTACCTGCTGATCGAGCAGGGGGCCGCCCCTGCCGGCGCCCTGACCGGTGTCCCCGGCGTGGCGGGGACGTGGTGGTACGCGGGAGCCGCCCTGCCCGCCCCGTGGCGCACCGACACCACCGGGATGCAGATCACCTACTGCTACCTCGACGACGACCCGGTGGCGGTGGCCGGGGAGCTGCGACCGGTGCTGGAGGAGCGGTGGGCCGGCGGCGAGGTCGTGCCGCTGTTGGCCGCGCCGTTCCACCCCGTGGTGCCCTTCGAGTGGGGCCGCCACCTGCCTTAGCCGGGGCCGTCGATGGTGGGGGGCGCCGGCCGCAGCCCGGCGAACAGGTCGGTCTCCGGGGTCAGCGTACCCGTCGGGTCCCGGAGACGGATGAACTCCTCGGTCCCGAAGATGTCGGCGAAGGCCGTCTCCGGCATCCGGAGGAAGAAGATGTTGTCGGACTGGCTGGCGTGGGCGGCCAGGGCGGCCCGCTTGGCCCCGACCCACGGGCGGCAGTCGACGGTGGCAGCTATGTCCTCGTCCGGTGACCCGAAGCGGCTCTGGTCCACGTCAGGAAGCTCGGCCCCGGCCTCGGCCGCCCGCTCCCCGAAGGCGGCCAGACGGGAGCGGCGCACCGTCGGGCAGTACAGCTTGGCCGGAAGCTCGGCCCGGTCCAACGCCGCCACCGTGATGCGGTGAGCCTGGATGTGGTCGGGATGGCCGTAGAAGCCGTAGGAGTCGTAGGTCACCACGACCTGGGGCCGGTACCGCATCATCAGCTCGGCCAGCCGCCCCGCCGCCACGTCGACCGGGACGTGCCAGAAGGCCTGGGGCGCCTCGTTGGTGTCCCAGCCCATCATCCCCGAGTCGTGATACCCGAGCAGCTCGAGGTCGGTCACCCCGAGCAGGCGGCAGCTCTCGGCCAGCTCCCGGCGGCGCAGCTCGACGACGGAAGCCTCGTCGTGGCCGTCCTGGCCCGGCTTCGAACCCCCCGGTCCGTCTCCGAGCTCCCCGTCGGTGCAGGTGACGAGGACGGTCCTGATCCCCTCGGCGGAGTAGCGGGCCAGGATCCCGCCGGTCGTGGACGCCTCGTCGTCGGGGTGGGCGTGCACCGCCATCAGGGTCAGCGCCGCCGCGCCCGGGTCCTCGGGGTTGGACGTGGTCACGGGCCCCAGTCTCCCGCGTCGGGGCCGTGGACTCGTCCCCGGCGGTACCCTCGCCCCGGTGTCCAGCCTCTCCCCGGTCGTTTTCGCCGGCCCCGACGCGGCTGCGGTGGAGCACTTCCGGGAGCAGGGCTGGGTGCTGATCCGGAGCCTCGACGCCGACGGGACGGCCCGGCTGCAGGAATGGGTCGGCGTGGTGGCGGCCTGGCCCGAGGAGCGGGGGTTGCTCCACTACCGAGAGATGAGCGACGGGGGACCCCAGCTGTGCCGGACCGAGAACTTCGTGCCCCTCCACGACGGCCTGCGCGAGCTGCTGGCCTCGGGTCCGATGCTGGAGACGGCCTCCGCCCTCCTCGGCCAGGCGGCCGTGCTCTACAAGGAGAAGATCAACTACAAGCTGCCCGGCGGGGCCGGGTACTCGCCGCACCAGGACGCGCCCGCCTATCCCTTCATCGACGTCCACGTCTCCTGCATGGTCGCCATCGACGACTCCTCGGAGGACAACGGCTGCCTGGAGGTGGTGTCCGGCGCCCACCACGAAGTGCTGCCGGTGGACGAGCGCGGGTGCATCCGCGCCGACGACGTGGCCCGGCTGACGTGGGCGCCCGTCGAGGTGAGGGCGGGGGAGACGCTGTGGTTCCACTCCCGCACCCCGCACCGCAGTGGGGCCAACCGTTCGAATGAGGCCAGGCGGGCGCTGTACCCCACCTACAACGCCGCCGCCGAAGGGGACCTGCGGGCCGAGTACTACCGGCACAAGCTGCAGCAGCTCTCCCTCCGGGAGGACGGCCAGCGGGTGCAGGTGTCGCTGATCGGGGACTTCGAAGGCAGGCGGGTCGAATGAGCGCCCGCTCGGTGGCCGAGGTGATCGAGCTGTATGACCGGCTGGGGGGAGATCCCTACGACGAGGTGGTGACCCAGGTGGCCCACGCCCTGCAGAGCGCGGCCCGGGCCCAGGACGCGGGGGCAGCGGACACGTTGGTCGCGGCGGCGCTGCTCCACGACGTCGGCCACCTGCTCGATCTCGACCGCGGTCCGGGCCCCACCGGGGCCGGAATTCGCGACGCCGACCTCCACCACGAGGACACGGGAGCGGCGTGGCTGCGGCCCCTCTTCCCACCCGAGGTAACGGCTCCGATAGCCCTCCACGTCCGGGCCAAGCGCTACCTCTGCGCCGTCGACCCCGCCTACCGGGACCGCCTATCGGAGGGTTCGGTGCGTAGCCTGGTCCTGCAGGGCGGACCGATGGCCGGAGACGAGGTCCAGCGGTTCGAGGCCCTCCCTGCGTCCTCCGACGCGGTGCTCCTGCGGCGGTGGGACGACGCCGCCAAGGTCGTCGGCGCCTCTACGCCCGCGCTGGCGGAGTACCGATCGCTCCTGCACGGGTTGGCGGCCACCGCCGAGCGGTAGCGTCGGGCCCCCCGCGGGAAGGAGGGCCGGTGACCGTCGAGGAGCTGGCGGCAAAGCAGGCCATCACCGAGGCGCTCTACCGGTACTGCCGGAGCCTCGACCGCATGGACGTGGCGCTGTACGCCACGGTGTTCGCTCCCGGGGCCGCCCTCGACTACGGCGAGCACTTCTCCGGCACGGCCGAGGAGTTCCGTGAGTGGGTGTGGGCGGCCCACGAGGGCATGCAGGCCCACTCGCACCAGATCACCAACGTCCTCGTCGAGGTCGACGCCTCCGGTGACCGGGCGGTGAGCGAGGCCTACGTGACGGTGTGCCTGCGGACCAGGCCGGCGGGAGGCACGGTGACCGACATCGTCGACCGGGGCCGCTACCTCGACCGCTGGACCCGAGGCAGGGACGGAGGCTGGCGGATCGCCCAGCGGCGGTTCCGCAGCGACGTCCAGCAGATCTCCGATGCCGGGTCCTCCCCGCCGGCCGGTGCCGTGCGGGACCCGACCGACCCCTCCTACGAGCTGTTCGGGACCTGAGCCTCGAGGACGACCCGGATGGCCCCGGCGGCGCGGTCGGCCGCGGTACGGAAGGCCTCAGGGGCCTCGTCGAGAGGGAAGCGGTGGGTGATGATCGTCCGGGGGATCTCGGGGTCGGCGGCCAGCATGGCGGCGGCGTCCACGAACTCCCGCCCGCCGTCGTGGGCGCAGTAGGCGAGGGACGGCACGACCCGCGCCTCCTTGAGGAACAGCGGCAGCCAGTCGAGCTGGACCGGTCCGAAGTGGACCCCGAGGACGCTGATGGTCCCGCCCGGCGCGACCAGCTCGACACACCGGGCCAGGCTCTCGGGCGTTCCCGCCGCCTCGATCACCGCCTCGTAGGTGCCCTGCGTGCCGACGTGCGCCCCCAGCCGTTCCCCGGCGGCGCGCTGATGGGGGTGGCGCGCCTCGAGCCCCACCTCCTCAGCCCCCTGCTTTCGGGCCCCGGCCACCGCCAGCAGCCCGAGGGCGCCACCACCGACTACCGCGACCCTCTGGCCCGGACCGGTGGCGGCCAGGCGGAGGGCGTGCCACGAGACTGCGGCCGGCTCCACCAGCGAGGCGTCGCCCAGATCGAGGCCCTCCGGAACAGGGACCAGGCGGGCCGGCGGGGCCCGGAAGTGCTCCGCCATCCCGCCGTCGGCCGACAGGCCCAGGGCCCGCTCACGGTGGGCCTCGGCGCAGAGGTTGTAGGCGCCGCGGCGGCACGGCCCACAGTCCCCGCACCCCCACACCGCCTCGACGACGACCGGCGTGCCGTCGGCGCGGACGCCAGCCAGCTCGTGACCGAGGATCTTCCGGGTCCCGATGTTGAGGTACCCGAGGTCGGAGCCGCAGATGCCCATGGCCCGCATGGCCAGGAGCTCCCCGGCGCCGGGCGGCTCGTCGAGGTCGACGACGTCCACTCCGCCTGCCGCCCCCCGTACCGCCTTCACGACCGGATCGTATTCTGGCCCCGAGCCAGGAGGAGCGCCGATGCCGTGGGACTTCGAGACCGATCCGGAGTACCAGAAGAAGCTGGACTGGACGGCGGAATTCGTACGGGAGGAGGTCGAGCCGCTCGACTACGTCTTCCCGCACCTCCAGTTCGTGGCCCTGGACGAGACCCGGCGCCGGATCATCGACCCGCTGAAGGAGGAGGTGCGCCGCCAGGGCCTGTGGGCCACCCACCTCGGTCCCGAGCTGGGGGGCCAGGGCTTCGGCCAGCTCAAGTTGGCGCTCCTCAACGAGATCCTCGGACGGTCCCAATGGGCGTCGGTCGTGTTCGGGACCCAGGCGCCCGACACCGGCAACGCCGAGATCATCGCCCACTACGGCACGGAGGAGCAGAAGGACCGCTACCTTCAGCCGCTGCTCCACGGGGAGTGCTTCTCGTGCTACTCGATGACCGAGCCTCACGCCGGCGCCGACCCGACGCTGTTCCGGACCCGGGCGGTGAAGGACGGTCACGAGTGGGTCATCAGCGGGTGGAAGTACTTCTCCTCCAACGCCAAGACCGCCTCGTTCCTCATCGTCATGGCCGTCACCAACCCCGACGTGAGCCCGTACAAGGGGATGTCGATGTTCCTGGTCCCCACCGACACCCCGGGCGTGAAGCTCGAGCGCAACGTCGGGCTGTGGGGGGAGCCGATCAACGAGGGTTTCCACTCCCTGATCCACTACGACGACGTCCGGGTGCCCGAGGAGGCGCTGCTGGGAGGGGAGGGCCAGGCCTTCGTGATTGCCCAGACCCGTCTGGGTGGGGGTCGCATCCACCATGCCATGCGGACCATCGGCATGGCGCAGAAGGCCCTGGACATGATGTGCGAGCGGGCTCTGAGCCGGGAGACGGCCGGCAGCCTGCTGGCCGACAAGCAGTTCGTGCAGGGCTACATCGCCGACTCCTACGCCCAGCTGGTGCAGTTCCGCCTGTTCGTGCTGTACACGGCGTGGGAGATCGACAAGTACAACGACTACAAGCGGGTGCGCAAGGACATCGCCACCGCCAAGGTCGTCATGCCGACGGTCCTGCACGACATCGCCTGGCGCGCCATGCAGGTGCACGGGGCGCTGGGCACCACCAACGAGATGCCGTTCTTCGGGATGATCCACGGCGCCGGGGTCATGGGCCTGGCCGACGGCCCCACCGAGGTCCACAAGGTCACCGTGGCGCGCCAGCTGCTGCGGGACTACCGCGGCTCGGAGGGCATGTGGCCGAGCGAGTGGATCCCGGGGAAGCAGGAGGCGGCCCGGGCCAAGTTCGCCGAGTACCTCGAGCACGAGGTGGGCAACCTGTGATCGACGCCACCCGTCTCGAGACGTGGCTGGACGAGACGGGGCTCCCCGGCAAGGGGGAGCCGGTCGAGGTGGCGTACATATCGGGCGGCTCCCAGAACGAGATCTACGACGTCCGCCGGGGTGAGCTCCACGGCGCCCTACGCATCCCCCCGAGCGGGGCCCCCGAGAGCCGGGACGACGGGATCCTGCGGGAGTGGCGGATCATCGAGGCTCTCGACGGAACCGAGGTTCCCCACACCGCCGCCCTCGGCGTCTGCCGGGACCGGTCGGTCCTCGGGCGCACCTTCTATCTCATGGGCTACGTCGAGGGTTGGTCCCCGATGAACACCGACGGGTGGCCGGCCCCGTTCGACACCGACCTGGAGGCCCGGAAGGGACTGGCGTACCAGCTGGTCGAGGGCATAGCCCTGCTCGGCAACGTCGACTGGAAGGAGAAGGGCCTGCACGACCTGGGGCGCCCCGACGGCTTCCACGAGAGACAGGTCGACCGGTGGACGGCGTTCCTCGAGCGGATCAAGGGCCGGGAGCTGCCCGGGTTCGACGAGGCGGCCTCGTGGCTGCGGAGCCACCGCCCGATCGACTTCGTCCCGGGACTGATGCACGGGGACTACCAGTTCGCCAACGTGATGTTCCGCCACGGAGGACCGGCGCGCCTGGCCGCCATCATCGACTGGGAGATGGGCACGGTCGGGGACCCCAAGCTCGACCTGGGCTGGGTGGTCCACGGGTGGCCGGAGGACACCAGCACCCCCCACGACGCCTTCGCCAGCTACGCCGACATGTACGGGATGCCCTCGCGCGACCAGATCGTCGGGCACTACGCGTCGGTGTCGGGCCGGCCGGTCGACGACATCGACTACTACTGCGTCCTCGCCAAGTGGAAGCTGGCGGTGGTGCTCGAACAGGGATACCAGCGCGCCGGTGACGACGAGAAGCTGCAGGCGTTCGGGCCCATCGTGCTCAGGCTCATGGAGGAGGCGGGTCACCTGGCGGAGTCCACGGACTACAAGGCATGAGGTGGCGGAGGGTGGAGGCGTGACCGGCGCCGACGAGCTCGTACGGGAGCAGCGGGGCCCCGTCCTGGTGGCCCGGCTCAACCGGCCCGACGCCCGCAACGCCCTCAGCCCCGGCCTCATCAGGGAGATCGGGGCCGCCCTGACCGACGCCGAGTCCGACGACGCCGTTCGCGCCGTGGTGCTGACCGGCACCGGTGACCGGGCCTTCTGCGCCGGCATGGACCTGCGGGCCTTCGCCAGCGGTGAGCAGGCCGAAGCCGGTGGGGAAGGATCGGCCCGGGGCTTCCAGCGCCTGATCGAGGGACAGCTCACCGTGCCGGTGGTGGCCGCCGTCAACGGGGCGGCGGTCGCGGGCGGCTTCGAGCTGATGATGGGCTGCGATGTCGTCGTGGCCTCGTCGGCGGCGGTGTTCGGCCTGCCCGAGGTGAAGCGAGGTCTGTTCCCCGCCGGGGGCGGGACGTTCCTCGCCACCCGGATCCCGAGGGCGGTGGCGTCCGAGCTGCTGCTCACGGGGGACAACATTCCGGCCGAGCGCGCCTACGAGCTGGGCCTGGTGAACGTGGTGGTCCCTCCCGACGAGGTGCTCACCGCCGCCCTCGGCTACGCCGAGCGCATCGCCGCCAACGGTCCCCTCGGACTCGCTGCGGTCAAGGAGCTCATCCGTCTCGGCGTCTCGGACCCCGCCCGGGCGACCGAGCGCATGGCCCACTGGCAGCAGGTGGTGTTCAGCAGCGCCGATGCCCAGGAGGGGGCGCGGGCGTTCATCGAGCGGCGCCCGCCCGTCTGGCAGGGCCGTTGACCGGGTCGGTCAGGCTCCGGCGCGCTGCAGCAGCATCACCCCGGACGGGGTACCCCCGCCGGTCGTCACGACCGCGGTCGTAGCCTCCGGCACCTGCCTCTCCCCCGCCTCCCGGCGCAGCTGGGTGACGGCCTCGTAGATGAAGCCGAAGCCGTGGGTGCGGCCCTCGGACAGCTGGCCCCCGTGCGGGTTCACCGGGACGTCACCGTCGGGAGCGATACGCCTGCCCCCGTCCAGCCAGTCCTTGGCCTCCCCGATGCCGCAGAACCCGAGGCCCTCCAGCCAGGAGACGGCGTTGAAGGTGAACCCGTCGTACACCAGCGCCAGGTCGACGTCGCCGGGACCGAGGCCGGTGCGCGTCCACAGATGGGCGGACTGACCGAGGACCTGAGGCTCGTGGGTCACCGTGTCCTGGTCCCACGACACCCGTTCGAGGATCTGCGTCCCGACCGCCTCGACCCGGACGGCCGGCTTGGGCAGGTCGGGTGAGACGGACGCGTCCGACACCACCACCGCGATCGACGCGTCGCAGGGGACGTCGCAGTCGTAGAGGCCGAAGGGGCTGGTGATGGGACGAGCGGAGAGGTAGTCGTCCATCGTCATCGGGTCGCGGTAGATGGCGGCCGGGTTGCGCGCCGCGTTGGCCCGGCCGTTCAGTGCTATCCAACCGAGCATCTCCCGGGTGGCGCCGTAGCGGTGGAGGTACTGGTTGGCGTTCATGCCGATCCAGTGGGCCGCCGACATGGCGCCGAACGGGAAGCGCCACTCCCCGAACGACCCCGCCACCCGGCCGCCCCGTCCTCCGGCGCCGAGGCCCAGGGCGGCATAGGTCGACTCCCATACCGTGCGGAAGCACAGGACGTGGCGGCACAGCCCCGCCGCCACCGCCAGCATGCCGGCGATGACCGCCCCGCCCGGGCCGGGGATGTCCCCGCCCCCGTTGAACCAGGTGGGCCGCAGGCGCAGCGCCTCCTCGACGGCGGTGACCCCGCCCTCGCTCATCCCGCCTACGCCCCCGCCCGGATAGGTGGAGAGCCCGTCGATGTCCTCCAGGCGCAGTCCGGCGTCGGCCACCGCCTGCAGGCACGCGTCCACGGTGAGCGAGAGGGGGTCGACCATCAGCCGCCGCCCGAGCCCGGCCCGGCCGATCCCCGACAGCACCGTCCGGTGCTCGAAGCGCTCGGCCCCGATCGGCGGACGGGGCCGGGGTCGCTCCGGTTCGGGCACCCGGTCGACGGGGTCGGTCGACCCGGTCGGCTCGAACAGCGGGACCCACACGTCCTCGTGCTGCTCGAAGCGGACGGTCACCTCCTGGCCGACATGGACCTCGCCGGGTTCGCATCCGACGACGTTGGTCGTCAGGTGGACCGACGGGTCCTCGGCCAGGGCCACGTTGGCCACGACATACGGGGGGTCGAATCCCGGCAACCAGGGATGGGAGTTGACGGTGAAGCCCACCACGGTGGCCCGGCCCGAGACCACCGTCGCCTGGCGCGAGCGGCTGCGGCACCGGGGGCAGATCGGCACCGGCGGGTGGACTAGCTGCCCGCAGTCACCGCAGCCCTGCACCCGCAGCCGGCCGTCGGCGCCCGAGGTCCAGAACCATCCGCTGGCCGGGGTCAGCTCGGGTAGCGGTCTCACCTTGTTCCTTTCGTACCGTCCACGCCGGGGCGGCCGCGGCGCGCAGCGGCCGTCTCCCCCTCGGCCGGCCGACGATACGCTGCTCGTTCGGCGTCGACGTCGGAGAACGGGGGACGGATGCGGACCGTCGTCGTAGGTGCGTCCAGCGGCCTGGGCCGGTGCATCGGCATCGGTCTGGCGCAACGGGGGGCCCAGGTGGCCCTCCTGGCGCGCCGCATGGAGCTCCTGGCCGACGCCGCCAAGGAGGCCGGGCCCGGCACCCTGGCGGTGGCGTGCGACGTCACCGACCCCGACTCGTGCCGCTCGGCCATCGAGGAGGCGGCGGGGGGACTAGGCGGGATCGACGCCCTCGTGTACTCGACGGCGGTCGGGCCGCTGGCCCGGCTGGCCGACGTGGACGCCGCCACCTGGCGCCACACGTTCGACACCAACGTCATCGGCGCCTCACTGGTGACGGCGGCCGCCCTCCCCCACCTGGCCGAGGCGCACGGGGCGGCGGCGTACCTCTCGTCGGTCAGCGCCTCGATGACGCCGCCGTGGCCCGGCCTCGGCGCCTACATCGTGAGCAAGGCGGCCCTCGACAAGCTGGTCGAGGCGTGGCGGGTCGAGCATCCCCAGGTGGGCTTCACCCGGATCATCGTCGGGGACTGCACCGGAGGGGACGGCCCGGGGATGACCCAGTTCGCCAACGCGTGGGACCCGGAGCTGGCGGTGCAGATGGGAACGGAGTGGGCGGCGCGCGCCCTGCTGGCGGGGTCTCTCCTCGACGTCGAGGACCTGGTCCGCGCCGTCGACAACGTGCTGCGCTGCGGATCGGGGGCCACCATCCCCTCGGTGGCCGTGGTCCCGAGGGCGCCCGGATGACGATCCCGACGACGCTGAGGTTGTTGACCTCGGGAGGAGGCCGGACATGACCGTCACGCGCGAGAGCGACGTCTACTACGACCCCTACGACTTCGACATCGACACCGACCCCTACCCGGTGTGGAAGCGACTACGCGACGAGGCCCCGCTCTACTACAACGAGCGCTACGACTTCTACGCCCTGTCCCGCTTCGACGACGTCGAGAAGGGCCTGGTCGACTGGAAGACCTACATCTCGGGCAAGGGCTCGGTCCTGGAGATCATCAGGGCCAACTTCGAGATGCCCCCGGGCAGCATCCTCTTCGAGGACCCGCCCGCCCACGACCACCATCGCGGCCTGCTGTCCCGGGTGTTCACACCCAAGCGGATGGCGGCCATCGAGCCCCAGGTGCGCGAGTTCTGCGCCCGCTCGCTGGACCCGCTGGCCGGCAGCGGGGGCTTCGACTTCATCAGAGACCTCGGCGCCCAGATGCCGATGCGCACCATCGGCTACCTGCTGGGGATCCCCGAGGAGGACCAGGAGCGGATCCGGGACCGGCTCGACGCGGGGATGCGCCTCAAGGACGGCACCATGCCTGAGGACCGGCTGGCGGTGGCCACGGCGCCGGGCCGGGAGTTCGAGGAGTACATCGACTGGCGGGCCGAGCACCCCTCCGACGACCTCATGACCGACCTGTTGAACGCCACCTTCGAGGACGTGACCGGCACCGTGCGCACGCTCACCCGGGAGGAGGTCCTCAACTACATCAGTCTCCTGGCTGGAGCCGGCAACGAGACCACCACCCGGCTCATCGGCTGGGCCGGCAAGCTGCTGGCCGAGCACCCCGACCAACGCCAGGCGCTGCTGGAGGACCCGTCTCTCATCCCCAACGCCGTCGAGGAGCTCCTCCGCTACGAGGCCCCCTCGCCCGTCCAGGCCCGTTACGTCACCCGGGACGTCGAGTGGCACGGGCGGACCATGCCGGAGGGTGCGGTGGTGCTCATGCTCAACGGCGCCGCCAATCGCGACGAGCGCGAGTTCCCCGACCCCGACCGCTTCGACATCCACCGCCAGATCGGCCACCACCTCACCTTCGGCTACGGGATCCACTTCTGCCTGGGCAGCCACCTGGCCCGGCTCGAGGGGCGGGTGGCCCTGGACGAGGTCCTCAAGCGGTTCCCCCGCTGGGAGGTCGACTGGGACAACGCCGAGCAGGCCCACACCTCGACGGTGCGGGGCTGGGAGCGACTGCCGGTATTCACGGCCTAGACGGGGCCCGGGCCGGACCCGCCGAGAGGAGCAGCAATGAACCGAGACGACATGATCCTGCTGAGCATCGACGACCACTCGATCGAGCCCCCGGACATGTACGAGCGCCACGTCCCGGCCCGGTGGCGGGACCAGGCGCCGAAGATCGTGCGCAACGACCAGGGCATGGACATGTGGACCTTCCAGGGCCAGGCCACGTCCACCGCCTTCGGCATGGCAGCCACGGTGGGGTGGCCGGCCGAGGAGTGGGGCTTCAACCCGGGCGCCTTCTCCGAGCTCCGCCCGGGGTGCTTCGACGTCCACGAACGCGTACGGGACATGAACGCCAACGGGGTGCTGGCGTCGATGTGCTTCCCGACCATGGCCGGCTTCAACGCCCGCACCTTCACCGAGGCCGGTGACAAGGAGCTCTCCCTCGTGATGCTCCAGGCCTACAACGACTGGCACATCGACGACTGGTGCGGCTCCTATCCGGGCCGCTTCATCCCCCTCGGCATCGTGCCCATGTGGGACGTCGACCTGGCGGTGAAGGAGGTCCGGCGCATCGCCGCCAAGGGATGCCGGGCCATCAGCTTCCTCGAGGCGCCCCACTCCCAGGGCTGGCCGAGCTTCCTCTCCGGGCACTGGGACCCGATGCTGGCGGCCATCGTCGACGAGGACATGGTGCTGTGCCTGCACATCGGCGGCGCCTGGGACATCGTCAAGCTGGCGCCCGAGGCTCCCATCGACCACAAGATCGTCATCCCTACCCAGCTCACCATGCTGACCGCCCAGGACCTGCTGTTCGGGCCGACCCTGCGGCGCTTCCCGGACCTGCGGGTGGCGCTGTCCGAGGGCGGCATCGGCTGGATCCCCTTCTACCTCGAGCGCATCGACCGGCACTTCCGGAACCAGGCGTGGATCGGCAACGACTTCGGGGGCCGGCTCCCGTCGGAGGTGTTCCGGGACCACGTCCTGGCCTGCTTCATCACCGACCCCGTCGGGCTGAAGCTGCGCCACGAGATCGGGATCGACGTGATCGCGTGGGAATGCGACTACCCGCACACCGACACGACCTGGCCCAACAGTCCCGAGGTGGTGTGGGCCGAGTTCGAGGCGGCGGGCGTCCCCGACGAGGAGGTCCACAAGATCACGTGGGAGAACGCGGCCCGCTTCTTCGGGTGGGACCCGGTCTCCCAGCTGCCTCGGGAGCGGGCCACCGTGGCCGCCCTGCGGGCCCTGGCCGCCGACGTCGACACGACCCGGATGCCCCGCGCCGAATGGCGCCGGCGCAACGAGGCCGCCGGGATCGGCGCCGTCTGAGCCGGAGACCGGGCTACATGGCCCGGCGGAAGTCCAGCTCCCCCTCGACGGCGCGCACCATGCTGTCCTGCTCGAAGGACGCGAGCAGGCGCCCGTCCTCGGTGAAGCACAGCCCCCGGCCGTGGACCCGGCCCCGGCCGGCATAGGAAGCCTCGTAGCTGATCAGCACCCAGTCGCTCGCGTCGAAGCGCTCGTGGAAGCTGATGGTGTGCCCGATGACCCCGGTCGACACCGACCGGTGGGCGTCACCGATGCGGACCTTCTCGGCGTGGGGCCGCATGGCCAGCTCGATGATCGGGCCCGGGGTGCACCACGACAGCACGGCCTGGTGCACGGCGGGGCTGCCCGAGATCCCGGGCACCCGGACCCACTGCCACATGGCGGGGACCCCGCCGGCGGTGGCGTCGGGGGCGTCCACCCGGCGCACCTCGGCACCGGGATAGGCGAAGGACTGGGCCGGAGCCGCCTGGTCGGGCCCGGGCACCTCGGGCATGGACAACTCGTGGCGCATGAGGTCGGGATCGTCGATGCTCAACAGCACCAACGACCGCGACAGGAGCTTCCCGTTCTGGGTGGCGGTGACCGTGTTGCTGGCCCACGTCCGCCCCGCCTGCATCACGTCGACCTCGAGCTCGATCGGCATCGTGTACGACCCCGCCCGGGCAAAGAGGGCGTGTACCGACTTCGCGTCCTTGCTTCCCTCGACCGAGCGGTCCGCCGCCATGATCATCTGGGCGATCAGCTGACCGCTGAAGACCACGTCGCGGCCCTCGGCCGACTCGCTCGGGTGTCTGACCCGGAGGCGACCCCCTTCGGCGTCGTCCAGCTGGAGGAGGTCGGGGGTGTCGGTCATCGGCCGGCACGCTAGCCCTGGCACGTTCCGGACGTCGATGCCAAGATGACGGCCTTCACCTCGGCAAAAGGGGGCCAATCGTGAGCCTGTTCGATGCGTTCCGGTACGACGGGAAGCGCGCCCTGGTGGTCGGGGGAGCCACGGGCATGGGTGCGGCCACGGCCCAGCTGGCGCTCGACGCGGGGGCCGAGGTGGTGGTGATGGACTTCGCCGACATCAACCTGCCCGGCGCCAAGGCCATCCACCTGAACCTGGCCGACAAGGACTCGATCGACAAGGCCGTCGACGAGTGCGGTGGGCCGGTCCACGCCCTGTTCGCCTGCGCCGGCGTGGCCGACGGGACCCCCGGCATCGAGAAGATCAACTTCATCGGCCACCGGCGCCTGATCGACCGCATGCTGGCCGGGAACTTGCTGCCCCGGGGCTCCGCCATCGGGTTCATCTCCTCCGCCGCCGGGCTCGGGTGGGAGACCAACCTCGACCAGATCGTCGAGTACCTCGACATCGCCGACTTCGACGCCGCCTCGGCGTGGGCCGTCGAGCACAACCACGCCGACTACATGTGGAGCAAGCAGACCATCTGCGCCTACGTCGGCCGCCAGGCCTACCCGCTCCTCAAGCAGGGCATCCGGATCAACGCCATCTGCCCCGGGCCCACCGACACCCCCTTGGCCCAGGCCAACAAGGATCTGTGGCTGGGCTTCGGCGCCGACTACCGCGGCGACCTCGGCATCGAGGCGTCGACGCCACTCGAGCAGGCGTACCCGTTGGTGTTCCTCTGCAGCGAGGCCGCCTCGGTAATCAGCGGCATAACCATGATCACCGACGCCGGCTACATCAGCTCGGGCGTGACCAAGTCGTTCCCGGCCGCGACCGAGGTGGCCAACTTCCTCCTCGGCCGGTACTGAGGGCCCGCCGGTCCGGGCGAGGACCGGCGGACCGGTCAGGCGGTGGCGGCGGTGGCCTCGCCCAGGTAGCGGTCGAGAACCTCGGGTCCGGCGTCGGCGGCCCGACCCGACCACCCGACCCGGCCCCGCCCGAGGATCACGCAGTCGTCGGCCAGCTGGAGGGCCCGGTGGACGAACTGCTCGATGAGCAGGACGGTGATCCCCTGGCGCCGGGCCCGCTCCAGACCCTCGAACACCGCGTCCACGACCAGAGGCGCCAGGCCGAGGGACATCTCGTCGGCGATCACCAGCTGGGGGTCGACGGCCAGGGCCCGGGCCAGCGCCAGCATCTGCTGCTCGCCTCCGGACAGGCTCCCGGCCCGCTGGTAGCGACGCTCGCCCAGGACCCGGAACAGCTCGACCGCCTTGTCCATGGCGGCCTCGCGCTCGGCCCGGCCACCCGACTGGCGCACCGCCATGCGGAGGTTGTCGAGCACCGACAGGCCCGGGAAGATCCCCCGGCCCTCGGGGATGTAGGTGAGCCCGGCCCGCCGGCGGCGGTGGGCGGGCCAGCGGGTGATGTCCCGACCGTCGTACTCGATGGTCCCGGAGGTGACCGGAACCAGGCCCGACAGGGCCCGGGCCAGGGTGCTCTTGCCCGCCCCGTTGGGACCGAGCACCGCCACCATGCGCCCTCGAGGCAGGTCGAGGGAGACCTCGAAGAGGGCCCGGGACGGCCCGTAGCGGACGTCGAGGTCCTGGGCCCGGAGGATCGGGGCGTCGGGCGCGGCGGTGGCGGGCATAAAGCGAAGATGCCACAGGTCCGCACCGGGGACAACGGCGGGACACCCCGCCGATAATGTCGACCCATGGGTAGCGAGGGACTCCACGAAGCGGCCGAGCTGCTCGACGAGGCGACCGTCGACCACCACCGGGCGGTCACCTCACTCGTCGAGGAGCTGGAGGCGGTCGACTGGTACGACCAGCGGGTCAAGGCCACCACGGACTCGAGCCTGGCGGCGGTGCTGGCCCACAACCGCGACGAGGAGAAGGAGCACGCCTGCATGACCCTCGAGTGGCTGCGCCGCCGGGACCCGGTGCTCGACGCCCACCTCCGCACCTATCTCTTCACCACCGAGCCGATCACCGAGGTCGAGGCCGGGGTGGAGTCGGCCGGCGGCGGGGGCAGCCGGGCCGGGGGCGGCGGCGGTGCGGGCCGGAGCGCGGGGAGCAGCGGGTCGCTCGGCATCGGCACCCTGAAAGGAACCGAGTGATGGACCATCTCTTCCGGGACCTGGCCCCGGTCTCCGATGCGGCGTGGGAGCAGATCGAGCAGGAGGCCAAGAGCCGGCTCACCACCCACCTGGCCGCCCGGAAGCTGGTGGACTTCTCCGGTCCCCACGGTTGGGAGCACTCCTCCGTCAACCTCGGCTGCACGGCCACGGTGGCGGGACCGACCGACGGCGTGACCGCCGCCCAGCGCCGGGTCCTCCCCGTCGTCGAGCTGCGGGCCGGCTTCGGCGTCAGCCGGGCCGCCGTGGAGGATGCCGATCGGGGCGCCGACGACGTCGACCTCGGGGAGCTGGACGAAGCCGTGCGCCAGATGGCGCTGGCCGAGAACGTCGCGGTCTTCCACGGCTACTCCGCCGGCGGGATGCAGGGCATAACCGAGCGCAGCTCCCACCCCCCGCTGGCCATCGAGAAGGACATGGAGAAGTACCCGAGGGTGGTGGCCCGGGCGGCCGACGTCCTGCGGCGGGCGGGGATCGAGGGGCCCTACGGGCTGGCGATCAGCCCCGAGATCTACACCGGCATCGTCGAGACGACCGAGCACGGCGGCCACCTGCTGTTCGACCACCTCCGCCAGATCCTCGGCGGACCCCTCGTGTGGGCGGCCGGCGTGGAGGGCGGGGTGGTCGTGAGCCTGCGCGGCGGGGACTTCGTCCTCGACTGCGGCCAGGACCTGTCGATCGGCTACCGCGACCACGACGCCCAGATGGTCCGGCTGTACATCGAGGAGAGCTTCACCTTCCGCGTGGTCGAGCCCGACGCCGCCGTCGTGCTCCAGCCCCGGGCCTGACGCCGGCCGGTCAGCGGACGGGCTCACGTCCCGCCGGTTGGGAGGGGGCGGGCCGCGCCACCGGCTCCGGGATGGCCCGGGCCAGCTCCTGGCCCTCCTTCACCTCGACCGCCTCCCCGTAGTGGGAGAACCCGAGCGGGGCGCCCTGCAGCAGCCGGTACGTCACTCCGCGGCGATCCACCGTGATCCGCAGACGGCGGGAGCGGTAGGAGACGTGGAAGCACAGGCGCCCGATGGCCGGGGGTAGACAGGGCCGGAGCGACAGCCCTTCGTCGGTGAGCCGCATCCCACCGAATCCGTCGACCAGGGCTATCCACGCCCCCGCCAGCGAGGCGATGTGCACCCCGTCGCGGGTGTTGTGCTCGAGGTCGGCCAGGTCCATGAGGACCGCCTCGCGCAGATAGCGGTAGGCGAGGTCGAGGTGGCCGACCTCGGCCGCCATCACCGCCTGGGTGCAGGCCGACAGCGACGAGTCCCGGACGGTCAGCGGCTCGTAGTAGTCGAAGTCGCGGCCCTTCTCCTCGGCGGTGAATGCGTCGCCGCGCAGATGCAGGGCCAGCACCAGGTCCGCCTGCTTGACGACCTGCTTCCGGTAGAGATCGAAGTACGGGTAGTGCAGCAGCAGGGGGTAGTGGTCGGGGGGAGTGGAGGCGAAGTCCCAGACCTGGTGGTCGGTGAACCCGTCGGCCTGCGGGTGGACGCCGAGGCGCTCGTCGTACGGGACGTACATGGCGTCGGCGGCGGCCCGCCACGCCACCACCTCCTCGTCCGTCACCCCCAGCTCGCGTGCGTGCTCACGGTGCCGGCCGGCCGACACCGCCGCCGCCCGCAGGTTCAGCTGGGCCATCAGGTTGGTGTAGACGTTGTTGTCGGCCACCGCGCTGTACTCGTCGGGACCGGTCACCCCGTCGATGCGGAACCGTCCGGCCCCGTCGCGATGGCCGAGAGAGAGCCACAGCCGGGCCGTCTCGACCAGCAGCTCGACGCCGGCCTCGAGCTCGAACTCCCGGTCCTCGGTGGCGCGCAGGTAGCGCACGACCGCGTAGGCCACGTCGGCGCCGATGTGGAACGCCGCCGTGCCCGCCGGCCAGTAGCTCGAGCACTCCTGGCCGTTGATCGTGCGCCACGGAAAGGCGGCCCCGGCCAGACCGAGCTGGCGCGCCCGCTCCCGGGCCGCCGGGAGGGAACGGTGCCGCCACCGGAGAGCGTCGGCCACGGCCGCCGGGTTGGCCATGGTGAGCAGGCCCAGCACGTAGATCTCGGTGTCCCAGAAGGCGTGCCCGTCGTAGCCCGGTCCGGTCAGGCCCTTGGCCGCTATGGGGCGCCGCTCGGCCCGGGCGCCGGCCTGCAGGACGTGGAACATGGCGAAGCGCACGCCCTGCTGGGTCTCGGGATCACCGTCGAGCTCCACGTCCGCCCGATCCCAGAAGTCGTCCAGGTAGGCGCGCTGCTCGGTCACCAGACCGTCCCATCCGGTGTGGGCGGCGGCCTGGATGGCCCCCCGGACCTGGTCGTGGACGGCGGGTCGCGACCGCTGGGCGGACCAGCCGTAGGCCAGGAGCTTGGTGACGGTCAGCGTCTGCCCGGGGGCCAGCCGGCCCACGACGGTGGTGCGCGCCACGTCGCTGATCGACTCGGCCGAGACCTCCATCGCGGACTCGGCCTCGACGGTGTGCTGCATGGCCGCCGCCACCCGGAGACCGCTGGCGCGCACCCGGTGGACGAGGAGGGCCCCGCCCTCGAGGGCCAGGTCCTCCTCCCCCTCGAGCGGGGCGTCGAGGGCCGCCGCCACGCGAGGGTCGCCGGAGAGGGCGGGCACCGACTCGTTGGCGACCAGCTCGGACTGCACCACCACACCCACCGGGCGGTCCAACGCCTCCACCTCGTAGCGGACGGCCGCCACCGACCGCTGCACGAACGACACCAGGCGGATCGACCGCACGCGCACCCGGGTCCCGGCCGGGCTGCGCCACTCCAGGTCGCGCGTCAGGTGGCCGGCGCGCAGGTCGAGGCAGCGCCGGTGGGAGAGGAGGTCCCCGTAGCGCACGTCCAGCGGCTCGTCGTCCACGAGGAGGCGGATCAGCTTGCCGTTGGTCACGTTCACGATGGTCTGGCCCGACTCGGGGTAGCCGTAGCCGGCCTCGGCGTACGGCAGGGGCCGCAGCTCGTACACCGAGTTGAGGTAGGTGCCCGGCAGGCCGTAGGGCTCCCCCTCGTCGAGGTTGCCCCGCAGGCCGAGGTGCCCGTTGGACAGGGCGAAGATCGACTCCGTCTGGGCCAGCACGCCCAGGTCCAGCTCGGTCTCGGTGACCCGCCACGGCTCGACGATGAACGACGGGTGGCTGAACATCCGGCTCCTGCTCCCGCCTACCCGACCAGCTCGGCCAGGTCGGACACGACCACGTCGGCGCCGTGGGCGGCCAGGTCGGCGGCCTGGCCCACCCGGTCCACGCCCACGACCAGGCCGAAGGCGCCGGCCCGGCCCGCCTCCACCCCGGCCAGGGCGTCCTCGAACACCGCCGCCCGGGCGGGGGTCACGCCGAGCAGCCGGGCAGCGGCGAGATAGGTGTCGGGGGCGGGCTTGCCCGCCAGCCGCTCCCGGGCCGCCACCGACGCGTCGACCCGTTCGTCGATCAGGTGAGTCAGGCCGGCGGCGGCGAGGACCTCGGCGGTGTTGGCGCTGGATGACACGACAGCGGTGCGCAACCCGGCCCGGCGGGCCTCCTCCACGAAGCGCACCGAGCCCGGGTAGGGCTTCACCCCCTGGGTGCGGATGCGGGCCAGGACCAGCTCGTTCTTGCGGTTCGAGAGCCCGGCCACGGTCTCCGTGCCGGGCGAGTCAGCGGGCGTTCCCTCGGGAAGGTCGATGCCACGCGAGCGGAGGAACTCCCGCGTCCCATCCTCCCGGGGACGCCCGTCGACGTAGCGGTCGTAGTCGGCTACGGCGTCGAACGGCACGAACATGGTCCTCGTGCGCGCCGCGCGGCCCCGCAGGAACTCGTCGAACATCTCCTTCCACGCCGCGGCGTGGACCTCGGCGGTGCGCGTGAGCACGCCGTCCATGTCGAGGAGACAGGCGGCTATGTCTGCGGGAAGCCGGACGGACAGGCCGTCACCCCGGGACGATCGAGAACACGGCGGAGCCCGACGTCACGGCCCGGCCGGCGTTCCCCTCGTCGATCATCAGCATCCGCACCCCGACCTGGCCGTCGGCTCCCGCCGCCGCCTCGGTGTCGACACGGAAGGGACCCACCTTCCCCCGGGCCAGGAACATCACGTGCCACGAGCGGATCTGCAGCCGGTCGGTTCCCGCCCGCTCGGCGGCCGCGTCCATGGCCGCCGTCTCGAGCACCACGTGCTGGGGGCCGATGTGCAGCGCGGCGTCGGGCGAGGCCAGCTCGACCGCCAGCTCGGGGAGCGACCAGTGGCCGTCGGGCCGCCGGGCCGCCCCGAACACCTTCCACAGCGGGGGCAGGTCCGGCGAGTCCACGATGTTGAGGGGCTTTTCCGGCATCTTCTGCAGCCCCTCGGGCACGTCCCCGATGCTGGCGCCCTGACCCTCGGTGAAGGCGATGACGCGGTCGGGGTTGTCGGCGTCGACGATCTTCGAGCGGCTGAAGCCCATCTGCCGGCCGAGCTTGAGGGTGGCGGAGCAGACCTCGATGCGCTGGACGTCTTGGGCGGGGTCCAGGATCTGGGCGGAGTGGATCACCGGGTTGGGGACCACCTCCAGGTCGGAGCGGCCCCCTCCCTCGGGGGAGGCGATGGCGAGGGGGGCCACCATGAGACCGCCAGTCGAGTTCCGGAAATCGTGGCGGAGCCGGACGAAGTCGTCCCCGTCGGCGTCGAGGTCCATCGAGCCGTAGCGCCGCCCGATGTACCGGTAGCTGAGCAGGCCCGTCCACCGGCGCTCGAGCTCGGCGGCGTAGGCCTCCTTGTCCTCTTTGAGCTCCCGGATGTCCCTCAGGGTCACGGCGCCTCCCTCGTGTCGAGGCCGGAGGAAGTCTGGCAGACCCGATCGCTTTCCGCCCTCCGCGGCGTGGTGTCGGGAAGCACCCGCCCGGCGCGGCCGTTGCTCATTCCATGAGCGTCGGAGAGGCAGGAACGAGTGAATGGGCCCCTTCCGCGGCCCTGGCCGGGGACTGGGAGGGGAACGACGGCCTTGACGTCTCGTTCCACAACGCCCGCGACCGGGTCGGTGAGACCGGCTACCTCGAGAAGGTGCAGCTGAAGCCGTTCGGCCCGGTCGAGAACGGGCGCCAGAGCCTCTACGGGCTCGACTACCGGATGGCGGCGTGGCGCCACGGGGAAGAGGACCAGAATCCCTTCCACACCGAGGTCGGCTACTGGTTGTGGGACGCCCGCCGACGGCCAGATCATGCGCTGCTTCGTGGTCCCGCGGGCCACCCTGCTCATAGCCGGCGCCACATGCGAGCCCGACGCCCGTAGCTTCACCCTGCGGGCCGACCCCGCCCATTCGAGCTACGGGATCCTCGAGAACCCATACCTGGTCGAGGACGCCAGCACCCGCAGCTACCAGTGCACGATCACGGTCAACGACGACGGCTCCTGGACCTACGAGCAGGACGCCGTGGTCAAGCTGGTGGCCCTCGGCGGCGACGAGCTGCACCACACCGACCGCAACACGCTGCGGCGGGTGGCGGCCGCCTGACCGGTCGGTTCCCCGCCGCCCCTCGCGTCAGATCGGGAAGCCTTCCTTCCGGAACGGCCCGTCCCGCCACTCGATGGCCGCCCGCAGACCGCCCTCCCGCATGGTCTGCCCGAAGTCGTTGCGCCGGGGCCGGAGCCGCTGGGTCACCGTGTGCCACTGCCATGCCCGTTGGAGAGCCGTGCGCATGCCCATGACCTCGTAGGCCTCGTTGAGCTCGGCCTTGTTGGCCGCCAGCAGGTCGGGGGCGATCTGCGCCATGGGCCGGACCTCCCTCAGCACCGCCTCGTCCAGCTCGTCGGCGGGGAAGCTCTTGGCCACCCAGCCCATGGCGGCGGCCTCCTTCCCGGACACCGTGTTCCCGGTGAGCTGCAGGTACTTGGCCCGGGCCATGGTCATCTTCCAGGGGAAGTAGGGCACGTCCGGGGTGGTCATCCCCCGCATCGGCGGGTAGCCGATGATGGCGTCATCGGCCACAAAGGCGATGTCGCACATCGACATCAGCTCGGTGCCGCCCGCCAGGCAGTGGCCGTGCACCTTGGCCACGACCGGCTTGAGCAGATCCCAGATGGTGAGCCAGTCGCGCAGGCAGCTGCGGGCAAACTGGTCGGTCCACCCGTCGTAGTGCTCGGAGCTGACCCAGCCCTCGGGGGGCGGGCCGGCGTCGGGGCCCATGGCCATGTCGTAGCCGCTGCAGAACGACGGGCCCGCTCCTTCGATCAGCACCAGGCTGACCTCGTCGTCCGCCTCGGCCCGCCGCAGCGCGTCCACCAGCTCCCGCCGCAGCCGGTAGTCGAGGGCGTTGCGCCGGTCGGGGCGGTTGAGGACGATCGTGGCGACGTGGTCGGACGCCGAGTAGAGGATCTCGGTGTACTCGTGCAGGTCGGTCATGGCTGGCCTCCCGGGCGGCTCGGGCGTGGTTGCTGATCCGCTGGTCTAGTCGGACCGCTCCGGGGGACGGGCGGGCCGGGGGACGGGCGGCCCGGGGGATGTACTGTCGCCTCTCGTGGAGGTCGACGCCCTGGGCCAGGAGCTCGACGAGCTGGCGGGCGTGCTCGGCCGCCTGGCGCCGGCGGACTGGGATCGCCCGACCCGGTGCGAGGGGTGGGACGTGGCGGACGTGGTGCTGCATCTGGCCCAGACCAACGAGATGGCCACGGCCAGCTACTCGGGGCGGTACACCGAGGTCGTGGCCGAGCTGTCCGCCGGCCTGGCGCCCGCCCGGGACGTCGACGACGGCGCCGCGGCCATGGTGGCCCGGGACCGGGCCATCGGTGCTGCTGCGGTCCACGACCGGTGGCGGCGGAGTGCCGAGGCTCTGACCGCCGCCGCCCGGAGCGCCGACCCGCACGCCCGGGTCCCCTGGGTGGCGGGCCAGCTCTCGGCCCGCACCCTGACGGTCACCCGGCTGGCCGAGACCTGGATCCACGCCGGGGACGTGGCGGGGGCGGTCGGGGCCGAGCAGGTGCCGACCGGGCGGCTCCGTCACATCGCCCGGCTGGCCTGGCGCACGCTGCCGTACGCGTTCGGGCGGGCGGGGCGGGGCCTCACCGGTCCGGTGGCCTTCCGCCTCACCGGCCCGGACGGCGACCCGTGGGACTTCCTACCCGAGGGGGACGCGGTGACGGTGATCAGCGGGCCCGGTTCCGAGCTGTGCCTGGTGGCGGCCCGGCGGGTGCCCCCGGCCGAGACCGCTCTGGCCGGCACCGGGCCGGGCGCCGGGGACGTGCTCCAGCTGGTCCGCACCTACGCCTGACGCCCGCCGGGGTGGCCCCGTGATGACGGCCCCGGGCCCGACCCCGCCCCCGCCCGGATCAGGACGTGCGCACCCTAGGGAGCGGCCCAGGCCAGTAGGTAGCCGCGACCGGGAAGGGTGTGGATCACCAGGCCCAGCGGCGCGATGCGCCGGCGCAGCCGGAGGATGTGCACCCGCAGCGCGCCGGCACTGGGCCGGGCCCGACCCCAAGCGCCGGCCAGGAGGCCCTTGGTCGGCACGCCCTGCCCGAAATCGGACAGGAGCACACCCATCAGGCGGGCTTCGAGCGGAGGCAGGTCGACCCAGCGGTCCCCGCAGTGCAGCACGCCGAGAGCGTCGAGCCGGGGCTGTCCGCCGCCGCTCTCCGATGAGACTTCGGATGAGAGGTCAGAGGGCGTCGCGACCTCGCTCGCCTGTGCGGATTCGGGCCACCTCCTCCACGGGCACGACCCAGACCTTGCCGTCCCCGATCTTGCCCGTGGCGGCGGTTCGGATCACCGCATCCACGACCTCGCCGGCGATGGCGTCGTCGACCAGCACCTCGACCCGCAGCTTCGGCACGAAGTCCACCGTGTACTCGGCGCCCCGGTAGACCTCGGAGTGGCCCCGTTGGCGCCCGAACCCCTGGGCCTCGGTCAGGGTCATGCCCTGCACACCCGCGGTGGTGAGGGCCTCTTTGACCTCGTTGAGCTTGAAGGGCTTGATGACAGCCACGATCAGCTTCATTGCTCGCCTCCCGCTCCCGGCACGGCCGGGTCCGGCCCCCGGGCAGGTGGTGGTGGTGGTGCTGAACCCGACCCGATGCCCGCCATGGCGAAGGCGCCCGCACCCGGCCCGCCCCCACCGACCCGCTCGGCCAGCGGCTCGTCGGGGAAGGCCTCCTCGTCGTGGATGGCGAGGTCGCCGACCTCGAGGATGTCGTCCTTGTAGCGGGCCCCCCGCAGGATCAGACCGATGATCTTCATGAGGATGAACGTTACGACCGCCGACCACAGGATCACCCACACCGCCGCCCGGAACTGCTCCCACAGCTGGTGGAACGAGCCGGTGTACATGAGCCCGCTCACCGAGAACGGCGTGCAGCCCTTGGTCGTGGCCAGGTAGCCGGCGCTCGACGTGTTCACCACCTGGCCGGCGACGTTGAGGTTGCCGCACCCGTACTGGGTCATGTTCGGATCGGCGAAGAGCCCGAGCATCAGCCCGCCGGCCAGGCCGGCGATGCCGTGGGTGTAGATCACGCCCAGGGCGTCGTCGACCTTGGAGAAGGGCCGCACCTTGGACAGGTAGTTCCACGCCACCCAGACCAGGCACGTGGCGATGAGCCCGACGAGCATGGCCCCCCATCCGTCCACCCAGCCGGCACAGGGCGTGATGGCGACCAGGCCGCAGATCATCCCGTTCACCCCGCCCAGGAAGGTGGGCTTCTTGCCCCGGGTGCCGACGGAGTCGAGGACCATCCACGCCACCACCCCGACCGCGGTGGCCAGATTGGTGTTGACCACCGCCGAGGCGGCGTCGACTCCCGCGTAGTACGGGTCTCCGCCGTTGAACCCGTTCCAGCCCAGCCACAGGATGCCGGCGCCCACCGCCGCCATCACCAGGTTGTTCGGTATCGCATGTTGTCGGTCCCGCAGCAGCCGGGGCCCCAGCACCCACGCCGCCACGAACCCGGAGACGCCGGCCGACATGTGGATCACGTAGCCACCGGAGAAGTCGAGCGACCCCTCCTGGGCGAAGTAGCCGCCCCCCCAGAGCAGGAAGGCGTCGATGCCGTAGACGAAGGTGGACCAGCCGAGGACCAACAGGCACCAGGCGCTGAACTTGATCCGGCCCAGCACGCTGCCGAGGAACAGGAGGGGCGTGATGGCGGCGAACACGAACTGGAAGTAGGCCAGTGCCGTGGTCGGGAAGTGGAATGGGATGACGGTGTTGGCCGCCGACACCGCCTGACCCTGTTCACTCGAGGCGTTGAGTATCTGGCCCGGCTTGCCGACGAAGTTGTCGAAGAAGTGCTTCCAGGTCCCCACTTTGGGATTGTTGAACTGGGTCTGAACCCCGTTGACGACACCGTGGCCCAGCGACGTGCCGCCGAAGCCCATCTTGTAGGTCCACAGCACCCAGGCGATGAGGGTCAGTGAGAAACCGGCGAACACCATCGCCAGGACGTTCACCGCCCACTTCTTCTGGACGAGCGACGCGTAGAGCACCGCCAGGCCCGGAATGCTCATCAGCCCGACCAGGGTGGCGGCGACGAGCTGCCAGGTGTTGTCCCCGGTGTTGAGCCAGCTGGGATACGGGACCTGGACTGCAGCGCCTAGCAGGTCGTGCACGGCTCGGGGCTCCTCTCGACACGCTTCTGTGACGGGGTGGGTCGGTAAACCGGTGCGGTAGGGCCCGGACGCGTCTGGGCGCCGGGCCGGGCTCAGGATGCAATCCGAGAGTTTCCGGACCGTCACACCTTTGTTACCGGGGAATTAACTCGGCACCGGACGGCCGCGACCCCCTTCCTTTCGACCCCGGGCTGGCCTTATCTTCCGAGTCGTGGAGGCAGCGGTGGACGCGACGGTGCTCCGGGGCGCGTCGGTGGCCGTGGACGTCCGCCGGGTGGGCCGGGTGCTGGCCGCCGCCGCCCTGGCGGCCCTGGCCGTCGTGGTGGCGACCCTGTTCTGGGCCGGCGCCCGGCACAACAGCCGGATCACCGCTCTCCGGGAGGACGGCGTGGCGGTGACGGCCACGGTGTCGCAGTGCCGGGGCCTCATGGGGGGAAGCGGCAGCAACGCGGCCGGCTACGAGTGCACCGGCACCTTCTCGCTCGGCGGGCACCGCTTCGACGCCACCCTCCCCGACGGCGCCCTCCACGCCCGGGGGAGCACGGTGCACCTGGTGACAGTTCCGGGGGACCCGACGCTCGTGGCCACTCCCGCCGGGGTGCGCTCGGAGCGGGCCTCCGACCGGGTGTACGTGGTCCCGGCCGTGCTGCTCGTGGTGCTGGTCGCGCTCAGCGCCACTCGCGCTGCATCCGGTAGGAACGCACCAGGTACCACGAGCCGGCGATCAGGTAGGGGATGCCGAAGCCCCAGTAGTGCATGTTGAACAGCGCCAGCCCGAACAGGGCCATGACAACCCCGAGGAGCAGGCGGCGGCGCAAGAGGGCGCACGCGAGCATCGCCAGCGCCAGCACCATGAGGGCAATGAGCAGCTCGTGGTAGACGGCCACCGCCACGTGCCGGGGGCTGGAGGCCGGCGGGTCGTTCGAGACGAGGGCGCTGGTGACCAGCACCGCGATGGCGCCGCTGACCGGCGCGGCCAGCAGACCGACGCCCCGCTCCCTGTCGTCCGCTCGGTCGTAGGGTCGGGCCGCAGCCATCGGGAGAGGGTACCGTTCCGGCCGTGCTCTACGTCCACGAGACCCATTCCGTCATCGGCCGGTGCGAGGAGGAGTTCGAGCACGCCTTCCGGGGCCCCGGGGGCTTTGCCGAACGGGTGGCCGAGGACGCCGACACCAGGCTGCTGTGGTACCTGGAGCACACCCACGGCACCGGCCCGGCCTACAGCGTGGTCACCATCACCGCGGCGCGCGACGCGGCGGCGTGGGAGCGGCTGGCCGCACGGGTCACGTCCGGGGACCTGCGCGACTGGGCCGGCCAGGTGGACCGCCTCCGCCACGACGCCGTGGCCAAGCTGCTCCGGCCTCTGCCGTGGTCCGAGCTCCAGGACGTCGACCTGGCGACGGTGCCGGTCGAGCCGGTGGAGCACGACCTCGTGTTGTTCATGGAGGACACCGCCTACCCCCACGAGGGGAAGGTGCACGACTACATCGAGCTGGCGGGTGGCCAGTACGCCCCGAGCCTGCGCCGCCCCAACCCCCTGCTCGAGATGGTGGCCGCCTTCCAACCGGCGTACGGCACGGGCAAGCGGAGGGAGATCGTGCTGTGGCAGCGGGTGGCCGACAACAAGGCCCTGCTCCGCCTGCTCACCACGGCCATCCCGCCCCAGATGAAGGCGCCGGGCACCTGGATGAACGACGCCCTCGAGGTCCGGGACCAGTGGACCAGCCGGCTGCTGCGGACCGCGGCGTGGTCGCCGTTGGAGTGACCGGGGTCCCCGCCCTCGTTCCCGATCCCGAGCGGGTGACGGCCGAGTGGCTCACCGAGGTACTGCACTCGGCCGGCGCCATCGGTGAGCGGCAGGTGGTGGACTTCGACGCCCGGCCCATTGGTACGGGCCAGGTCGGCTGCAACCTCCGATACCGGCTGCGTTACGACCGGCCCGGGCCGGGACCCGACTCGGTGGTGGCCAAGTTCTCGTCGCGCGACGAGACCAGCCGGGCCACCGGGGTGCAGACCCTGACCTACGAGACCGAGGTGGCGTTCTACCGGGACCTGGCCGACACGGTGGAGGTGTCGCGTCCGGGATGCTTCTTCGCCGCCGTCGAGCCGGGCACGCCGGACGTGGTGCTGGTCCTCGAGGACCTGGCCCCCGCCGTGCCGGGGGACCAGCTGGCCGGGTGCAACGTCGCCGAGGCCGAGGTGGTCGTGGTCGAGGCGGCCCGCCTGCACGGGCCCCGGTGGGGGGACCCCACTCTTCTCGACATCGGGTGGCTGGCCGACAAGCAGGCCCGGGACCCCTCGCTGATCACCTTCTTCGCCATGATGTGGTCGGGCTTCGTCGACCGCTACCGCGACGCCCTGGCTCCGGAGTCGGTCCAGGTCGGGGAGCGGATGGTGGCCCACGGCGCGCCCTGGGCCGAGGACCCTCCTCCCGCTCTCACCGTCTGTCACGCCGACTACCGGCTCGACAACATGCTGTTCGGGCCGCCGGGCTCACCCCGCCCGCTGACCATCGTCGACTGGCAGACGGCACGCCTCGGCGTCGGGCCGTCGGACGTCTCCTACTTCCTCGGGTCGGCCATGCCCCCGGAGCAGCGTCGCCCGCACGAGAAGGATCTGGTGGCCCGCTACCACGCCGCCCTCGGCGCCTACGACATCGGCTCGTACGGGCTGGACCGGTGCTGGGAGGACTACCGCCGCTACTCCTTCGGCGGCTTCTTCATGGCCGTGTTCGCCTCCATGCTGGTCGAGCGCACCGAGCGGGGCGACGCCATGTTCATGACCATGGCCAACGGCGCCGCCGCCCAGGTCGTCGACCTAGGCGCCCTCGAGTTCGTTTCCTGAGGCGCCGGGCCTCCGCACACCTAGACCCCGCTGGCCTCGGCGGCAGCGATGGCCGAGCGCAGCTGCTCGAGCAGAGCCCGGCCCGACTCCAGGTCCAGCTCCACCGCCACCCGGGCGCCGGTGCCGCGTGCGTAGTCGGCAAAGTCGATCAGCAGGGCGTGGTCACCTCCGCAGTGACTGGGGTGGTCATAGGCCACGACGGCCTCGGTGACCGGGAACCAGCCGGCGGCGCCCTTGCCCGCGCCCCGGACCGCGGTCGTCGACGAGATGGTCGTACACACGGCGGCCTCCTAACCCTTCAGGTGCTTGCCGAAGAACGAGAAGATCTTGCTCCACCCGTCCATGGCCGCCTCGGGTCGGTAGGCGGGGGTCTGGTAGTAGAAGAACCCGTGCCCGGCGCCGTCGTAGCGGTGGAACTCGTGGTCCTTGCCGTGCTCCTTCAACGTCTTCTCGTGCAGGTCCACCTGGTCGGGCGGCGGGTGCACGTCGTCGTTGCCGAACAGGCCGAGCAGCGGGGCGGAGAGGTCGGCCGTGAGATCGATGGGCGCCACCGGCCGGGCCGGGCCCAGCTGATCCGCCGGCATCACCACGCCACCCCCCCACAGATCCACCACCGCCGAGAAGCCCTCGACCCGGGACGCGGCGAGCACCGAGTGGCGCCCGCCCGAACAGGAGCCGATGATCCCGACCCGGCCGTCGGTGCGGCCGTCGGCCTTCAGCCACTCCAGGGCGGCGGCGCAGTCCCCGACCACGCTGTCGTCGGCCACCCCACCCTGGGACCGCACCTTGGCGGCCACGTCCCCGGGCTCACCGTGGCCGATGCGGCAGTACAGATCGGGACAGATCACGTGGTAGCCGTGGCGGGCCAGGCGGTCGGAGAACTCCCGGTAGAACTCGTCCCACCCCGGCATGTGGTGGACCGCCACCACGCCCGGAAGGGGCCCGTCGGAGGACGGACGGGCCACGTAGGCGTGGATCTCGTCACCACCGCCCCCGGGGTAGGTGATGACCTCGGAAGTGATGACCTGGCGCTCGTCGGTGCTGAATGAGTTCCACATTCCCCCGCTCCTCTCGTCGGGCGGATTCTATGGTGACGGTCTCCGGCCGGAACCGGCCGTCAGCAAGGGGGTCGGGCCAGGTGGCTGACCGCAGGCGGTACCGGAACTTCGTGTACGACAGCGCCCGGTGGGACGGGTTCGACCTCCGGGCCGGCGACATCGTGATCAGCACCCCTCCCAAGTGCGGCACCACCTGGATGCAGATGCTGTGCGCGCTGCTCATCTTCCGGACTCCGGAGCTGCCCGCCCCTCTGGCCCAGCTCTCGCCGTGGCTGGACATGCAGACCCGCCCCGTGGCCGACGTCCTCCGCGACCTTGATCAACAGGGCCACCGCCGGTTCATCAAGAGCCACGTCCCCCTCGACGGGCTGCCCCTCGACGCGCGGGTGACCTACGTCGGGGTGGCGCGGGATCCCCGGGACGTGGCGCAGTCGTGGGACAACCACATGGCCAATATGAACCTCGAGCGGTTCATGACCACCCGCATCGCGGCAGTGGGCGCCGACGACCTCGAGGAGCTGGGCGTCACCGGCCCGCCGCCGGCTCCCCCCGCCGATCCGGTGGAGCGGTTCTGGCGCTGGGTGGAAGGGACCGGCCTTCCCGACGACGTGGCGGGACTGGAGAGCCTGGTGGGCCACATCGCCACCTTCTGGGACCGCGTCGAGGAGCCCAACGTCGCGCTGTTCCACTACAGCGACCTGCGGGCCGATCTTCCCGGCCAGATGGCCCGCCTGGCGGCCTGCCTGGGGGTCGACCCGCCGGCCGCCGACCTGGTGCAGGCCGCCACCTTCTCGTCGATGAAGGAGCGGGCCGACGAGCTGGTGCCGAACTCCGACACCCCGTTCTGGCGCAGCAACACCGCGTTCTTCGACCGGGCCCGCGCCGGAGAGTGGAAGGAGCTCCTCGACGCGGCGGGCCAGCAGCGCTTCGACGACGCCCTGGCCCGCGTGGCCCCGCCCGCCCTGGCCTCGTTCCTCCTGCGGGGCTGGCTCGGCTAGCGGGGAGAGCCGAGCTGGCGGAGGGAGAGGGATTCGAACCCTCGGGGCTCATCACCCAAGGCTTTTCAAGTCGCTCCCTGCCAGTCGCTCCCATAGGCCGGACATGGCCTGACCAGGGTTTCCTTGCAATAGCAAGCGCTCTGGTAGGCCCTCCTAGGCCCTCTTCGGCCAGAAATTATGGGCAAAGTTATGGGCAATGGCGAATGCCAAGGCCCCGAACTGCCTTGCGGGCCCGGGGCGCCGACTTGAGACGGGTGCGGCGGACCGAGGTGACGAGGCCATCGCGACGCGCCATAGGCGTTGAGATGACGGTGGCCTTGATCGGACGGGGAGGTCGTCTGGCCGCCTAATGAGACGGCAGCAGCCACGCGGGAGGCTTGCGTCCCGGATTGCACGCTCGATATACCTCAGATGGCGTGAGGCCGGCAGGCGGGCCCGACTCCACCGGTGAGGACAACTCAGTTTCGTCCGTGAGGTCGCCGCGTGGGTCAGCGAAGAATTGGTCCACCTTTGTGCCATTGAGTTGGTACGCGCCGACGGGTGCTAAAGGCGCTCCCGTTGCGTT
This sequence comes from Acidimicrobiales bacterium, assembly GCA_036273495.1. Lineage (NCBI taxonomy): Bacteria > Bacillati > Actinomycetota > Acidimicrobiia > Acidimicrobiales > Acidimicrobiales bacterium. The sequence goes on from DASUHN010000110.1 coordinate 31,320, forward strand.
CAGCTGTGCGTAGTACGAGGCAAGCAAAGCAGGATTGATCTCGATAGGGGGGTAGTACGTGCGCTGGCCACCAGACACCTGGCGGGACTTCCTTGCTCGACCGAAGAGCCGCACGATTCTTCCGTCCGATCCGATCACAGCTTGGAAGTCCGCCTTGGAGTCAGCACAGTCAAAGCGATCAATGGGCTGGCCGCGCAGTTCCGAAAGTGGATGGTTTCCGGTCACAGGAAGGTCCTGAGCGAAGACATCGCCAACCACCCCCG
>DASUHN010000111.1 GCA_036273495.1 Acidimicrobiales bacterium
TCCTCCACCTCGCCTTCGAGGGGCTGGGCGCCACCGAGGCCCGCAGCGGCGCCTGGGCCGACAACACCGTCTCCCACCGGGTCTCGCGGTCGTTGGGCTACCGCCAGCAGGAGGGCGCCCTCGAGCTGCGGCGGGGGAAGCCGGACCGACTGGTGGACTTCGTCTTGGACCGCGAGACGTGGCATTCCCGGCGTCGCGACGACATCGAGATCACCGGTCTGGAGCCGTGCCTCGAGCTCTTCGGGGCGGCCGCGCCGGTATCAGAGTGCTCGTGACGGTCGCTCAGGCCGTCACAGCGGGCGGGTCCAGCGCCGGTCCTCGCCATCCCGCACGAACCCGAGGCGGGCCCAGAACACCGCGCCGAGCTCGTTGCCGTCGTGCACCAGGGCGTCCAGGCGGCGGGCCCCGACGGCCCGGGCCCGGGCGGCGGCCGCATCGAGGAGGAGGCGCCCCACTCCCTCCCGGCGATGGTCGGGCCGGACCGCCATCCGGTAGAGGTGGGCCCGCCATCCGTCCCACCCGAGGATGACGGTTCCGACCACGGCGCCGTCGGCCTCGACGATCATCAGGGCGCCAGGGTCGCGCTCCAACAGGCGGGCGACGGCTCCGGCGTCGCTCGGTAGGCGGGTCGGACCGGCGGCAGCGGCCCACAGGCCGATCACCGCCTCAGCGTCGGCCACCGTCGCCGCCCTCACCGTCGTCACCACTCCGACCCTTGCACACCGCGGTCTCCCACCACGCCGACCCGGCGCGCTCCCGCCGCGGGCGACGACCCGGCCGACGGGGCGCGACGATCGGGCCGTGCCGAAGTTCGACGAGCTGGTGCGGCCGTGACCATGGCGACGGATGACCGCCGCCTGAGCCTGCGGGCCGACTGCGGGCGATGCGCCGGACTCTGCTGCGTGGCCCCGGCCTTCGAGAAGTCGGCGGACTTCGCCCTCGCCAAGCCGGCCGGCCGGCCCTGCCCCCACCTCACCGAGCCCTTTCGGTGCGGGATCCACGACTCGCTCCGGGACCGCGGATTTCGGGGGTGCGCGGTGTTCGACTGCTTCGGCGCCGGCCAGCACCTCGTGCAGGTGACCTTCAGCGGCCGGACCTGGAGGGACGGGCCCGATGGGGCCCGGCGGATGCTGGCCCTGTTCCCGGTGATGCGCGTCCTGCACGAGCTGGCCTGGTACGCCACGGAGGCGGTGAGCCGCCTCGACGAGGGACCTCTGCGGGACCGGGTGGAGCAGCTGAGCGCCGAGGTCGAGAGGTGGATCGCCGCGGACGAGCTCGTCCTGGCCGACCTCGACGTCCGGGCGTTCCGGCGGGAGGCCGCAGACCTGCTTCGAGCCGTGAGCGAGGACCTCCGCCGCTCCCTCCCCGGCCGGTCCGAGGATCGCGCCGGCGCCGATCTGATCGGGTCCGACCTGGCCGGCGCCGACCTCCGGGGGGCCAGCCTCCGCAACGCCTGCCTGATCGCCGCCGACCTCCGCGGGGCGAGGCTCCAGGGCGCCGACCTCCTCGGCGCCGACCTGAGAGACGCCGACCTGCGCAGTGCCGACCTCACCGGGGCCCTCTTCGTCACCCAGCCCCAGATCGACGCCGCCCGGGGAGACGAGCGGACGGCACTGACCCCGCCGTTGCGCCGGCCGGGGCACTGGAGGGCGTCAGGTACCTGACCGGCCATCCACGAGCACGGCGGGATCGGACCAGACGTACCGAAGGCCGTGAGGGGTGCCTTGGAGACGCCCGGCAACGCCGCCGGGCGGGTTGACCGCCCTCCGGTCGGCGGGCCTCCCACCCCGCGCGTCGTAGAAGGCCTGGGCGGCGACGTTCTGCTCGAGCACCCAGAGGTAGAGCCCGCCCCGTCCCCGTCCGACCACGGCGGCGGCCGCCGCGGCCATCAGCCGGGTGCCGATGCCGGACCGCTTGCGGCGGTAGGTGACGTGGAGGTTGTCGACGAGCGCCCCCCACACCGGGTCGTCGTCGAACACGACGTGCCCGAACCCCACCGGCTCTCCGTTGTCCTCGGCCAGGATGGTCGAGGTGCCCCCGTCCTGGCCGGCCAGGCGCGCGGACCAGACCACCTTCCGGTCGGCCTCGACGTCACCGTCCAGGAAGGCGTCGGAATAGGCGCCCCGGTAGTGACGGCGCCAGCTGTCGGCATGCAGGGCGGCGACGGTCGCGGCGTCGTCCGCTCCCGCCCGGCGCAGCTCTATGCGATCGATGGGGCGAAGGTAGCGACGGGTTCCCCGAACGTCCACCGCATTGAGGCCGGACACCCGGTCCGCAGCGAGCGGACCGCGGGTTGCGGTAGAAGTCGGGGATGAACAAGGGCCATCTCGAGTTTCTGGCCAGCCCCGACTGGGCCCGCATGCTGGAGACCGATCTCCTGCCCTGGGTGGAGGGGGCCGGCGACCTCGGCGACGACGTGCTGGAGATCGGTCCCGGACCGGGGCTCACTACGGACCTGCTGCGGACCCGGGTCCGCCGGGTGACCGCCGTCGAGATCGACCCGACCCTGGCCGGTCCGCTCCGGGAACGCCTGGCGGGCACCAACGTGGAGGTGATCTGCGCCGACGCCACCGCCGCCGGCCTGGAGGAAGCCCGCTTCTCGGCCGCCACGTGCTTCTCGATGCTGCACCACATGCCCTCGAGCGAGGATCAGGACCGCCTGTTCGCCGAGCTGGCCCGGGTTCTGCGGCCCGGCGCGATCTTCGTCGGAGCGGACTCGCGCGACCTGGAGATGATCCGGGCCGGCCACATCGACGACACCTTCGTGCCCGTCGACCCCGACGCCCTCCCCGGCCGCCTGGCGGCGGTGGGATTCACCGACACGTCCGTGGACGTAGGCGACTACCAGTTCCGCTTCGTCACCCACCAGGCCATACGTCGGTAATAGTCCGCTGGTGAGCTGGTACCGGGTGGAGCCGGAATCCACCCGGCGCTCCACCCTGGCGCCGATGGCGCACGGGCCCGCGTCCCGGACACTGGCCCCATGACGATCACCGAGTACCTCCTCAACCTTGCCCTCATCGGACTGGTCGTGGTTCAGATCCGCGGCCACCGGATCACCAAGGCCCGTCTCCTGTTCCCCGTCGTCGTGACGGTGTGGGTGGCCGGCCAGTTCCTCCATTCGATCCCCACGGCGGGCAACGACGTCCTCCTCGAGGCGGGCCTGGCCCTGGTCGGCGCCGAGCTCGGAGTCGGCGCCGGTTTGGCCACCAGTGTCCGGACGGACGGAGCCGGCGCCTTCGCCAAGGCCGGCCTGGCGGCGGCGGTGCTGTGGGTCCTGGGCATCGGCGCCCGCATGGGCTTCTCCCTGTGGGTGACCAACGGCGGCCAGGCCAGCGTGGCCCGCTTCAGCGCCGCCCACCACATCACGTCGGGTTCCGCCTGGGCGGCCGGGTTCGTGCTCATGGCGATGATCGAGGTGGCCCTGCGGACCGGCGTGCTGTACCTGAAGGCCCGTCAGCTCGGCGTCGAGATCCCCCGGGGCGGACTGCGCCAGCACCTGGCGACGGTCTGAGATTCTGAGATCATCAGAGCCGGTGCTCATCCCGTCGCTGTTCCGCACGCCGCCGGGGACCGTCCGGTGGGCGGGTCTGGCCCGCCTGGCCGGACTGGCCGCCCTCCTGTGGGGAGTCTCCCAGCAGGTCCACCCCGAAGGTACCGGGGACCGGGTGGCGGTCGGCCTCCTCATGGCGGCGGCCACGGCGGGATGGATGGCCGGGGGCCTGACGTGGTCGGGGTGGCTGGCCGGCCCTGACACCGGGCTCGGGGTCCGGCCCCGCCGGGCGGCTCTTCTGGTCCTGGCCGCCGCCGGTGGAGGCCTGGCGGCCCTGGCTCCCATCGCCATCACCTTTCCGGCCGTGGCGGCCCTCGGAGCCGGGATCGGCCTCGAGACACCGGAGGCGTTGGGCGTGGCCGTGGTCGGCGCCGTGTCCGTCCTCGTGGCCGGGGCGGTCTCGGGAGCCCCGGCCGGATTCATGGTGTCCGGTGGCGTCTCGACCGTGGCCGGGCTCATGGCCGGCCGGACACGCCGCCAGTACACCGACCGCGCCCGGCAGGCGGAGTCGCTGCTCGAGGAGCGGATGCGCGCTGACGCCGAACGCGACCGGGCGGCGGCGCTGGCGGAGCGGAACCGCATCGCCCGGGAGATCCACGACGTGCTGGCCCACTCTCTGGGCGCCCTGGCGGTGCAGCTGGACGCGGCCGACGCCGTGCTGGAGAACGGGGCGGACAGCGAGCGGGCCCGGCAGCTGGTGCGCCAGGCCCGGGGACTGGCGGTGACCGGCCTGGCCGAGACCCGCCAGGCGGTGCACGCCCTTCGCGAGGAGCCGGTGGCGCTGGCGGAGCAGCTGGCGTCACTGGTGACCCACGACGGTGCCAGCCTCTCGGTGACCGGCTCCCCCCGTGCTCTCGACGCAGGCGTGGGCGTGGCCCTCTACCGGGTGGCCCAGGAGGCCATCACCAACGCCCGCAAGCACGCGCCGGGGGCGCCGATCTCGGTCGTGCTCGACTTCGGGACGCGGGCCACTGTCGTCACCGTGTCCAACGGGGCCCCGACGACGAACGAGACTCCGGGCCCGCTGGCTCGCAGTGGCGCCGGGTTCGGCCTGACCGGGATGCGGGAGCGCATCGAGCTGCTCGGCGGCTCGGTGCACGCGGGAGCGGATGGACCCGGATTCACGGTGCGGGCCAGCGTCCCGGCATGAGAGTGGTCGTGGTCGACGACCAGACGGCCGTCCGCGAGGGCCTGGTCACCCTGCTCGGCACCCTGGAGGGCATCGAGGTCGTCGGGGCGGCGGCCAACGGCCGGGAAGCCCTCGATGTGGTGTCCACCGCCAAACCGAACGTCGTCCTGATGGACCTCAACATGCCGGTCCTCGACGGAATCGGCGCCACCGCCGCCATCCGCGCCGAGAACCCGGAGATCCAGGTGGTGGTGCTGACGACCTACGGAGACGACCAGTCGATCATCGGTGCCCTCCGCGCCGGCGCCATCGGCTACCTCACCAAGGATGCCGGAAGGGACCACATCCACCGGGCCATCGAGGCGGCCGCCGCCGGCCAGGCCGTGCTCGACCCGACCGTGCAGGCGCGCCTCGTGGACGCAGCGACGCTGCCGGCGGCCCCCTCCCCCGCAACCCTGCCGGACGGCCTGACCGACCGCGAGGGCGAGGTGCTGCGCCTGATGGCCGCCGGCCTCTCCAACAGCGAGATCGCCACCCAGCTCTATGTCAGCGAGGCGACGGTCAAGACCCACATCAACCACATCTTCGCCAAGACCAACAGCCGCGACCGGGGCCAGGCCATCGCCTACGCCCACCGTCACGCCCTGGCCTGATCAGGCCGAGCGCTAGTCGGCCTCGGGCCGGACGAAGGCGAGAACGTCCTCCACGGTCACCCCTTCGGGCAGCAACCCCAGGCCGGCGGCGTCGCGGAGGAGCTCCTCCTGGCTCTTGGGCCACCACGACGGCGAGACCGAGCCGTCGATGGCGGCCGGCTCCACCGGCCGCCCCTCGTTCGACGACTGGTAGACGGCAAAGGCGAGCTGGAGGGTCTTGACCGCGGTTTCCGGGTCCAGTTCCGGCTGCCGCCCCGACAGGACGGCATCGACGAACGCCTCGGCGGCCCGCCGGAAGCTGACCTCGTAGCGGGCGTCGACGTCGGTGACCTCCGTGGTCGTCCGGCCGGAGCGGATCAACACCGGCGGCAGGTCCAGCAGCCGGCCCGACAGCCGCGTCACCCAGATGAATCCGGCCGTGCCCTGGATCTCGAAGAACTCGTCGGCGCCGTACCAGTCGCTGGGGATGAACATCTCGGGGGCGTGGGACACCTCCATCAGGCCCAGGAGGTCGGGGCGGGAGTACTCGAAGACCGCCGCCGCCGGGGACTCGAAGAACAGAGGTCCCTTGCGGACGACGGACTGGACCCGCGCCACGTCCTCATCGACCAGCCAGAGGGCCATGGCGTACTTGTGGATCACGTCGTCGAAGAGATGGCCGCCCGGGCTGTGGGCGTCGAACCGCCACGTGTAGCCCTCCGGGTCGAGCTGGGCCTGGAACTCGGAGTCGGTCTCACCCACGACGGTCTTGATCCGCAGGACCGTCGGCGTGCCGATGGCCCCGTCCCGCACGGCCTGGCGGGCCCGTTCGAGGGGCGGGTAGTGGCAGCAGTTCTCGGTCACCCGGAACACCACCCCGGCCCGCCGGCACGCCTCGACCATCTTCTTGGCATCGGCTACCGACGTGGCGATCGGCTTCTGGCACGACACGTGCTTGCCCGCCGCGGCCGCGGCCAGCACGTGGGGGGTGTGCAGGTGGGTCGGGCTCAGGATCTCCACCGCGTCGACCTCGTCGTCGGCGAGGAGCTCCTCCAGGGTGGCGTAGACGCGGGGCACGCCCCATCCCGCAGCCGCCGCCGTGGCGCGGTCGAGGTTCGGGTCGCAGAGGGCCACCACCCGACAGCGCGGGTCCCCGAGGTATCCCGGCACGTTCAGCTGGCTGATGTTGCCCACCCCGACGACACCGAGGCGAAGGAGGTCGTTGGTCATCGGGCGGCAAGGTTGGTGGGTGCCCCCGAGGTGGTCAAGAGGGCCCGGATCGGAAGCGAGGCGGCGCAGCGCGGCGCCGCGCTCACCCACGAGCTCGACTTCGAGTCCGGGGGCTCGTTTCCCTTCGGGTGCCATGTGGCCGTGGTCGAGATCGACCGTCAGACCGGGCGCGTCGTGCTGCGCGACCTGGTGGCCGTCGACGACTGCGGCGTGGTGGTGAACCCGCTCCTGGCCGAGGGGCAGGTCCACGGCGGTCTGGCCCAGGGCGTGGCCCAGATCCTGTTCGAGGAGGTGGTCTACGACGGGGCCGGCAACCCGCTCACCGGGACGCTCGTGGACTACGGCATCCCTTCGAGCGCGGACATGCCGTCGTTGCGCACGGAGCACACGGTCACCCCCAGCCCGACGAATCCGCTCGGCGCCAAGGGGATCGGCGAGTCGGGCACCACCGGATCGGTGGCGGCGGTGTGGAACGCGGTGGTCGACGCCCTCCGGCCCTTCGGCGTCGAGCACCTCGACCCCCCGTTCAACGCCGAGAAGGTGTGGCGGGTGATGCACAGCCATTCGGCGCCGGCGCCGTGAAGCACGCCGGGCCCGCCGCCATCTAGGCGGGTCAGTGGGCCCAGCCCTCCGCCGCCTGCTCGTCGAAGGTGGCGTCGATGCGCTCGAAGCGGCGGCGGATCGAGCCCCGGGCCCCGCTGTGAGGAAGGACATAGAGCCGGTTGGCCACGACCGCGTCCACGGTGAGCCGGGCCACCTCGTCGACATCGAGCACCGCCCCCGCCGCCGGAGGAGGCGTGCCACCGGCCGGCGCCGCCCGCACCGCTCCCCCGTACTCGGCGGCCCGGTTGCGCTCGGACGTGCCGATGTTGGTGTTGACGATCATCGGGCACAGCACCGACACGCCGATGTCGTGGGACTTCACCTCCCGGGCCAGGACCTCAGCCAGAGCGACGACCCCGTACTTGGCGACGCAGTAGGGCCCGAGCCCGATGTTGGGCACGAGCCCGGCAAACGACGACGTGAACAGCAGATGCCCGCCCTCACCCTGCTCGATCAGCCGGGGCAGGAAGACCTCCACTCCGTGCACGGGACCCCACAGATCCACGTCGATGACCCAGCGCCAGTCGTCATGGGTCATCTGCGAGACGGCTCCCGCCTTGGCGATACCGGCGTTGTTGAACACGACGTGGACCGAGCCCAAGAGCCGGAACGACTCGGCGGCCAGCTTCTCGACCTCGTCCAGGCGGCGTACATCACACGACACACCATGGGCGTCGAACCCCTGGGCCCGGAGCTTCTCGACGGCGCCCTCCAGGGCCTCAGCCTCGACATCGCCCAGCACCACCCGGGCGCCGCGCCGAGCCAGCTCGCGCGCCGTGGCCAGCCCGATCCCGCTGGCGCCTCCCGTTACGACCGCTCCCCTACCCGCGACGGTGTCCATCACCCGACAGTAGGACAGGCAGTGACCGGGCCAACGCCTCCACGCCCCGCTCGATCATCCGGGGCTCGGCAGCCGCAAACGAGAGGCGCAGGTGGGCGGGCTCGGCCTCCCCCACCTCGAAGATGCGCCCGGGCAGCACCGCCGCTCCCGCCGCCAGGGCCCGGTCGGTCGCCTCGAGGTCGTCGACGCCGGCCGGCAGCTCCAACCAGATCGACAGGCCGCCCTCCGGGACCACGAACCGGCACTCCGGCAGGTGGCGCGCCAGGGCCACCGACATGACGTCGACCCGCTCCCGCAGCCCGGCGCGGAGCGTGCGCAGGTGGCCGGGCCAACCGGCACTGGTCACCAGGTCCACCGCCGCCTCCTGCAACGGACGCGCCATGAAGTGGTCGTCGACCAGGCGCATGGCGGCCACCCGCTGCAGCACAGGTCCCCGCGCCGCGACTGCTGCCACCCGCAGGCTGGGGGCGATGGTCTTGGTGAGCGAGGTCAGCGTGATCACGTGACCGTCGGCGTCGTCACGGATCAACGGCGGGGGAGGGACCGGGCCGTAGCTCAGCCAGCGGGCCCAGTCGTCCTCCACCACGAACGCCCCCGCCGCGGCCGCCACTGCCAGCACGTCGCCTCGGCGCTCCTCGGCCAGCACCCGGCCGTCGGGGTTGGCATACGTCGGCTGCATGTAGAGAAGCCGCGCTCCGCTCGTGGCGAAGGCCCGCTCGAGGAGCTCGGGCCGAACCCCGTCGCGGTCCACCGGCACCGGGACCGGCACCAGGCCGGCGCTGCGAGCCACCGCCAGGGCACCGGGATAGGTGGGGGTCTCGAACAGGACCGGGCTGCCGCTCGGCACCACGGCGCGCACCGTGGCCGACAGGGCGGCCTGGCCTCCGGACACGATCAGGACGTCGTCGGGGTCCACGCCGATCTCGTGGCCGAACCACGAGCGCAGCTCCCGGATGCCCATCGGCGGCGGGGGGTCCCACGCCCCCGGCCGGCGAGCGGCCCGGGCCAGAGCGGCGGCCACCCGCCCGTCGGTCCGCAACGGCTCCGCCGGGTACCCGGTGGCCAGGGGCACGGCCCCGGGGTCGCGCATC
>DASUHN010000112.1 GCA_036273495.1 Acidimicrobiales bacterium
ACCTGATCGAGTCCCAGGCCGAGCATGACGCCGCGACGGTCCGCCGGCCCGAAGCGGTACGAGCCGGGGGCGCTCATCCGTGCTCGCCTCGCCCAGTGGCCGGACGGGAACCGTTGGTTCCGACAGTTCTCGACGCTGCTGAGCTGCCCGGTCCAGCTCTACCTACTGTGGAGCCCGTCGTGTCCTCGGTGATGGCGCCGCCCGGGGAGGAAGCGAAGCGGCGGACCACGGCACGCCCCCCACCGATCGAGGCCTCCGCCTGGCCAGGGAGGACCAGCCCGGAGCGAAGCAGGGAGCTGCCTCGGCCTGCGTGGAGGGCCGCCTCGGCAGCGGCGGGGACCAGGCGGAGCGCGATGGGCAGGCCGAAGGTGGCCAGTCCCAGGAATGCGATCCCGGTGACCACCGCGTCGATGTCTGCACCTGGTGAGGTGAGCGAGAGGGGAGCGGCGGTGAGCGCGGCCGCGCCGAGGACCAGGACCACGACGATGACGAGCTTGGAAACGATGATCGCCCCCGCCACCTCCGCTAACCGGCGCAGCCATCCCGCCGTCGCCGGCCAAACAAGACCGGCGAGGGCCAGGGGGAGGAAGGCGGTGGCCACGTAGACGAGCGCGGTGCGGACGACCAGCTCGACCCAGAGCACGATGGCGGCGATGCCGGCCAGGAGGGCCAGCGCCAGCCCGCCGACGCTGGCCGCCCCGCCGCCGCCTGCCACAGTGAGGACGCCCAGAGCTGTGCCGAGGCGGGCTAGGGCGGCGGGGAGTGAGATGCCCGAGGTGTGCCCGACCATCTCCGCAGAGACGTCGACGACAGCCAGGGCCAGCCGCACCAGACCCAGCGCAACGACTGTGCCGGCGCCGGCGGCGACGAGCCGGCCGAGGAGGCGGGCGAGGCCGGCTGGGCCCTCGCCTCGGGCCACGACCTGGATGACTCCGGCAAAGAAGAAGGGGACCGCTGCAAGCCCGGCGACATCGAGCATCGCCCGCCAGGGGCCGGCAAACCACGTCCCGAAGCCGATACCTGTCGTGGCAGTGGCGGCGTGGGTCAGGCCGCCGAGTGCCCAGGCCGCCAGCTTCGCCAGCCCGGAGGCGAGTGCGTGGGCCAGGGCGACGACGACGGCTCCTGCCACCGCCGAGCCCACCGAGCCGACGACGTGGGGCATCACCGGGCGGCCTGGCCCACGTGGAACAGGACCTGGACCGCCTGGGGCCCGAATCCGATCAGGACCGCCGCGAGGGCGGAAACGAGCACGGCGGCTCGGCCCCGGCTCACCCCTTGGTACTGCCCCGAGTGGGACGACAGCGCCCAGACGGCGGCCCCGATGACGATCCCGGCGATGGCGGCCAGGACCGCATCCATCTGGAGCCCACCGAGCAGTTGGACCAGGGTCCCGGTGCCAGGAAGGGTGGAGCCGTTCGGGCTGATGGCCGGAAGGGAGGAACCGCCGGATGTCGTGGGCGGTGTTGACGTGGCCGCCTGGGCCAGCCCAGGAACGGTGAAGGTCCAGGCCGCCGCCGCCCCTACCAGGCCGATCGGCCGGCACCGTGCTCGACCCCTACGGGGTCGGACCGCGGGGGCGGAGGTGGGCTCGGCGGATGTCGGCATGCAGGGCTCCTTGGCTCGGCGGTACGGCTCCATGCCGGCCACCCTGCGCCCCCCCACTCACCTCGGTTCTCACCTCTGCTCTCACCTCTGGCGAGAAATTCCTCCCGAACGCTTGGTTCCTGGCCCGAGACCTGTTCTGCCCGGTCCGCTGACCGTGACCAGGGGCTGCCACAACCACCGTCGGATCGCTCGGTTGGGGAAGGCGTCGTTCCCCATGCGTGAAATCGACGCGAGCCACGGCGCGGGCATTCGGTGGCACGGGCCGCCGCGGTTCTTCCGTCGTTCCACCGACGGGGAGGGCCCGAGTACCAGCCTTGAGTCGGCCGTGCTCAGTACTCGGTCGGGGACAGCAGCACCGCCGTCCACAGCGGAAAGCGCACAACCCTTATCCGGTTGCGCCACCGGACCGTCCGCTGAAGCTCTGCCCACGTGAGGGGGGTTCCTCGTCCGAGGCTGAAGGGATCGCGCCATCCCTGGTCCCAGGCCAGGCGGACCTGGGCCGCCGCCCGGATCCAGCGGCAGCGGGTG
>DASUHN010000113.1 GCA_036273495.1 Acidimicrobiales bacterium
GCCCCGGGCCGCCTGTCGGGGATCGGCTACGGGGACACCCGGCCGGTCGCCCCCAACGACAGCCCGGCGCACCAGGCCGCCAACCGGCGGGTGGACGTGGTGCTGCTGGGCAGTCCCTCACCACCGAGCGGAGGCTGATATGGCGGCAGCATCCATGACCATGGCGTCGAGGAAGGCGGGAAGGGCCGACCTCCCCCCGGACGCGGCCGTCCCCGATGGGGGGGTCAAGCCCAAGGGCAAGCGGAAGCTGCTCGTGGTCGTCGGGCTCGTGGCCGTGCTCGGCGTGGCGGCGGTGGCCTATCCGAAGCTGACCCACAAGAAGCCGGCCAGCGGCTTCAAGTCGGCGGCCCTCGCCGTCCCCACCGGGCCCATCGAGAGCCTCGACCCGGTGACCGTCAACCTCTCCGACGGGCACCTCATCCAGGTGGGGGTGGCGGTGCAGCTCACCCAGACGGCCGACGCCAAGAAGATCACCGCCATGGATCCCCGCATCCTCGACGCCGTGATCAGCACCTTCTCGGCCCTGACCTACCCGAACCTCCTCGGCCCCGCGGGCCACGAGCAGGCCCGCCGGCAGCTCGAGGTCCGCCTCCAGACCCTGTTCCCGCCGGTGGCGGGCGCTCCCCAGGTGGCGGGCGTCTACTTCACCAGCTTCGTGATGCAATGAGCGCCTCCCTGCCGCCCCGCCACCGCCCGGCCCACCGTCTCGGAGCCGCTGTCGTCCGCATCTCCTGCCCGGAGTGCGGCCGGGAGCTGGCCTCGGCCACCTACGGGGTCCGGGCCCTGCTCGACCTCCACGAGCCCACGTGTGAGGCCCGTCCGGCCGCCGGCGGGGGGGACGCTGAGGTGGAGGCGGTGACGCCGGCCGCGGACTAGTCCCCCAGGTCCCAACAATTAGTACTGAAGGAATTTCTCGGCGCGTGCCGATAACCGGATTGTGACGCCCGTCGCCGACGCCGCCACCGATACCGATTCCACCTCGGGGGCCCAGGTCCGTCTCTACGACTTCCGGACCCCGGAGGTCCTCGACCGGAACCGCCTCCGGTCGCTCGCGCTCGTCCTCGAGAACTTCAGCCGGCTGGCCAGCCGCCGCCTGTCCGTGGACCTGCACGTCCCGGTCGAGCTGGTGGTCACCGACACGCGGGAGATGGTCTGGGAGGAGCTGGCAGGCGCCCACGATGCGTACTGCATGGTCCTGTTCGGGCTGCCTCCGCTGCCGGGCCGGGCCCTGCTGCACCTGCCGATCGAGCTGGCCATGGCCATCGTCGACCTGCGCATGGGCGGCGCCGGCGCCGGCTCGTACCCGACCCGGCCCCTCAGCGACATCGATGTCGAGCTGCTGACCGACGTGATGGGCGGCGCCCTGGACCAGCTGGCCGCCGCCTTCGGGCACCTGGCCGCCGTCTCGCTCGGGGGGATGCAGGTGGAGTCGACCGCCCAGCTCCTCCAGGTGGTGCGGGCCAACGAGAGCTGCCTGGCGGTACGCCTCGAGGTCCGGCTGGGCGAGGACGCCACCATGACGCGGACCTGCAGCCTGGGCCTGCCCCTGTCGACGCTCCGGCCCCTGATGCGGGCCCTGCTGCACATGGGGGAGGGGACCCGCGGCTTCTCCGACGGAGTTCACAGTGCCGCCGAGGAGCGCCTCCTCGACCCGTTGGTCGACGTGGCGGTCCGGTTCCAGCCCAAGTCGCTCAGCTCGCAGGACATCCTCGGGCTCCAGGTGGGGGACGTCATCAACCTCCACCACCCCCGCGACCTTCCCCTCGAGGTCGCCGTCGAGGACGTCGTTTACCTGGCCGCGCTCCCCATGGAGCGGGCCCGTCGCATCGCCTGCACGGTCGTAGACCCGGAGGAGCAGACCCATGACCATTAGTGATCCCCTGGCGCCGGCTGCGCCCGGGCCCGAGGCCGTCGGGGTTCCCACTCCAGCGCCGTCCGGCCCGCCGCCCCCCGGGGCGGGCTCGGCCGACGTCCCGGTCCTTCCGGGTGACCCCCCGGCCCCCCCGGCCGAGGCCCCTGTCCAGGTGCCCCCCCCGGTGGCGGCCCCTCCGGCTCCGCCGGCGCCGGCCACGTTCCCGTCGGCGGCCCCGCGTTCGGGCCGCCGGTCTCTGGAAGTCCTGGCCAACGTCGAGATGACCGTGACCGTCGAGCTGGGGCGCACCCGCATGCCGGTCCGGCAGCTGCTGGCCCTCTCCCCGGGGAGCGTCATCGAGCTCAACCGGTCGGCCAACACCCCCGTCGACGTGTTCGTGAACGGAACGCTGTTCGCCCGCGCCGAGGTGGTCGTGATCGACGACGAGTTCGGGGTGCGGATCACCGACATCGTCGAGCGGGACAACGACTCCTCACTCGAGCGGGCCTGAGCCACCATGTCCTCGGCCGCCCTCGTCGGGCGCATGGCGCTGTCGCTCGCGGTGGTGCTGGTCCTCGTGGGCGGCCTGGCCCGGCTGGCCCGTCGCCGGGGTGGCCTGGGATTCGGCCCGGCCCGCCGGGCCAAGCTGGACGTGCTGGTCCGCCAGTCGCTCGGTAAGACGTCCAGCCTTGCGGTCGTAAGGGTCGGGGGAAGGGACCTGCTGGTCGGGGTGACCCCGTCGACCGTCAGCCTGCTCCTCGACACCGAGGAAGGGGCGTTGGTTCCCACCGGGGAAGCCGACGCCGAGCCGGTAGGGCACCACGGAATGCTGCCCACCACCCAGGGGATGTTCCCCTCATCGCCATGGAAGGTGATGCTCGAACAGCTCAGGGAGCGCACGGTCCGTCGGGTCTGACGGCGTTGCGCTGGTAGGGGCCCGACGGCCCCGGGCAAGGAGCACACACAACATGTACACCCGTGGGTGGCGCGGCGCGACGGTCAACCCGTCGCTGCCGCCGGAGGACGGCCGATGACCGGTCTGTTGGCCGCGGCCGGGACCGCCTCCTCGTCGGTCTCCGTCAATCTCGGCGGTCAGCTCTCGAAGCCGTCCGAGAGCATCGTGATCATCATTGCCCTGACGTTGCTCGGGGTGGCGCCGGCGCTGCTGATCATGCTGACCAGCTTCACCCGCATCGCCGTCGTGCTCGGCCTGACCCGCAACGCCCTCGGTCTGCAGGGCATCCCGCCGAACCAGGTCATAGCCGGCCTGGCGCTCTTCCTCAGCCTGTTCATCATGGCCCCGACCATCTCCAAGGTGAACAACGACGCCGTCCAGCCCTACCTGCACGGCAAGATCAACGCCACTCAGGCCTACCGGGAGGCGGAGGTTCCGATCCGGGACTGGATGCTCAAGCAGACCCGCACCCAGGAGCTGGCGGTGTTCGTCAACATCAGCAAGCAGCATCCTCCGAAGCCGCAGGACGTAACGATGGCCGCCCTGGTGCCCGCCTTCATCCTGTCGGAGCTCAAGACGGCGTTCATCATCGGCTTCGTCGTCTTCATACCGTTCCTGATAATCGACCTGGTCGTGGGATCGACCCTGATGTCGATGGGGATGATGATGCTGCCGCCGACACTCGTGTCGCTGCCGTTCAAGCTGCTGCTGTTCGTGCTGGTCGACGGCTGGACACTGATCGCCCACTCGCTGGTTACGAGCTTCCGGTGAACGACCAGGGAGTACTCCAGCTGGCCGGGCACGCCATGGCCACCGCCGGCGAGCTGGCGGCCCCGATCCTGGCCGTCAGCCTGGTGATCGGGTTGATGGTCTCGCTGTTCCAGTCGGTGACCCAGATCCAGGAGTTCACGCTCAGCTTCGTCCCCAAGCTGCTGGGAGTGGCGGTGGTCCTCCTCGTGTCGGGCCACTGGATGATCTCGCGGATGGTCGCCTTCACCGACTCCGCCTTCCAGATGCTGCCCCGCCTCATCAATGGCGGCTAGCGCCACGACGCTCTCGCTTCCGCTCGACCCGGGCGCCGTCCTGGGCGGGTTCCTGGCGTTCCTCCGGGCCTCGGCGTGGCTGGTGGTCACGCCCCCCTTCTCACACCGGAGCATCCCGATCCCCGCCAAGGTCGGCCTGGCGGCGGGCCTGGCACTGGCCGCGTCCGGTCAGATGCCCGCCGGCGCCCTCCCGACCGATACGGCCGGGCTGGTCGGGGCCGCCGTCATCCAGGTGTTCATCGGCCTGGCCCTCGGCATGGTCGTCAACATCCTCATGTCGGCGGCCCAGTCCGCCGGAACGGCCATCGGGCTGTTCGGCGGCTTTGCCCTCCCGACCGCCCTCGACCCGATGTCCCAGGAGGAGACAAACATCGTCGGCCAGGTGTACGGCCTGCTGGCGATCACCCTCCTCTTCGTCCTGGACGGTCACATCTTCCTGGTGAGGGGGTTCATGGCGTCCTTCGGCGCCGTCGGGGCGTCCCTCCACTCGATGGGCGGGGTCGGCGACACCATCGTCCACGACCTGGCCAGCTTCTTCGTCTCCGCCCTGCAGATCGCCGCCCCCCTGCTCGCAGTGCTGTTCATGGCCCAGGTGGTGCTCGGCCTCCTGGCCAAGGCCGCCCCGCAGCTCAACGTGTTCGTGCTCGGCCTTCCGTTCCAGGTCCTGCTCACGCTGGCCCTCATCGGGATCGGCATCCGCCTGCTGCCCGGCGTCATCGTCCGGCTGGTCGAGATGTCGGTGTCGGACATGGGCCGGCTGGCCCACGCCCTCTAGGGGGCACGCGGTGAGCGAGCGCCAGGGCAAGACCGAGAAGCCCACCGCCAAGCGGCGAAAGGAGGCCCGGAACGAGGGAAAGGTGGCGCGCTCACCGGAGCTGGCGGCGTGGGCGTCGATGGTTGCCGCGGGCATGCTCCTGCCCCCGATGGTCAGGGGGGCGGGAACCCGCATCATGCAGCTCGAGGCCCAGGCCATGCAGGTCGCGTCGCACCCGGACACGTCGGGGGCCATGCGGGTCCTCGGGTCCGGCCTGACCGACCTGCTCTACATCGTGGTGCCCACGGCCCTGGGCTTCACCGCCCTGGGTGCGGCCGTGACGGTGGGTCAGGTCGGGCTGCGGTTCTCCCCCAAGGCCCTGGCCCCCCAGCTGTCCCGCCTCAGTCCCCGGCAGGGCCTCAAGCGGCTCGTCTCGGTGCACGGCCTCTGGGAGGGCGCCAAGGCGGCCATCAAGCTGGCGCTCGTCGGCGTGGTGGCCTGGCGGAGCTTCGTCAACCTGCTCAACGTCCTGGTGTCGGCGGGCTCCGCCGATCTCGGGCCCACCGTGTCGACCGTGGCCGCGGCCATCCTGGGGCTGATGCGATCGGTGGCCCTGGCCGGCCTCGGGCTGGCCGTGGCCGACTACCTCCTGCAGCGGCGCCGGATGATGTCGGGGCTCCTCATGACCAAGCAGGAGGTCAAGGACGAGATGCGCCAGGCCGAGGGTGATCCCCAGTTGCGGGGCCGCATCCGCCAGACCCAGCGCCGCCTCAGCCGCATGCGGATGATGTCCGAGGTCACCAGGGCCGACGTGGTGGCGGTCAACCCCACCCACTACGCCGTGGCCATCCGCTACGACCGCGACGGGTCCGGGGCTCCGAAGGTGGTGGCCAAGGGCACCGACCACGTGGCCCTGCGCATCCGGGAGCTGGCGACCGGGGCCGGGGTCCCGGTGGTGGAGGATCCGCCGCTGGCCCGGGCCCTGCACGGCGCCTGTGAGATCGACGGGGAGATCCCGTACCACCTGTACCTGGCCGTGGCCCGGCTGCTCGCCTTCGTCTACAGCCTGCCCCCGCTCGCCAAGGGCGGTCCTCTGCGCCACCAGACCCCGGTGGGGATCCTGGCGTGAGTACTCCCACCAGCCTCGGCCCCGGGGGCCGGTCCGGGCGGGGCCGGTGTAAAGAAAACCCGCCGATCTGTCGAAAACTTCATTCGGCGCCAGGACGGCCATCGCAACTGCAGGCCCAGGGACGGGTCCGGAAGCGACAAGGGGTTTGATGCGCGCCAAGCGTTTGGGGACTCTCGGGATACCGGCCGGTGTCGTCGCCATCGTGGTGATGCTGGTCATCCCGATGCCCAGCTTCTTCCTCGACCTGCTGATCGCGGTCAACATGAGCATTGCCGTACTGGTCCTGCTCATGAGCATGCGGGTGCGCGACCCGCTCGAGTTCTCGGTCTTCCCCTCCCTCCTCCTGGTCGCCACCCTCTTCCGGTTGGCCCTGAACGTCAGCGCCACCCGGCTGGTGCTCCTGCACGCCTTTGCCGGCAACGTGATCCAGAGCTTCGGCCACTTCGTGGTCGGCGGGTCTCTGGTCGTGGGGCTGGTCGTCTTCCTGATCCTCATCGTCATCCAGTTCGTCGTCATCACCAATGGCGCCGGCCGGGTGGCGGAGGTGGCCGCCCGCTTCACCCTCGATGCCATGCCCGGCAAGCAGATGGCCATCGACGCCGACCTGAACTCCGGTCTGATCGACGCCGACGAGGCCCGCCGGCGCCGGCGGAAGGTGGCGGACGAGGCCGACTTCTACGGCGCAATGGACGGGGCGTCCAAGTTCGTCAAGGGCGACGCCGTGGCCGCCATCATCATCACGGCCATCAACCTGATCGGTGGCTTTGCCGTGGGGGTGCTCCAGCACCACATGGCGGTCTCCGACGCGGTGTCGACCTACAGCCTGCTGAGCGTCGGCGACGGTCTGGTCTCGCAGATCCCCGCCCTCCTCCTCTCGGTCTCCGCCGGCATCGTGGTGACCCGGGCCGCCACCGAGCACGAGTTCGGCACCGACCTCCTGTCCCAGCTGGCCGCCCACTCCGGCGCCATGCGCATGACCGGCGCCGTGCTGGGGATCATCGGGCTGGTGCCGGGGCTGCCCAAGGTTCCCTTCCTCGCCGTCGGCGCCGGACTGTTCATCGCCGGTCGCCAGGCCGGGTCGCACCCGGCCGAGGCGTCCGAGACGCCCACCGCCGCCCTCGACCCCGCCGCACCGGACAGCACCGAGACCCTGGTGGGCGAGATGAGGGTCGAGCCGCTCGAGCTCGAGCTCGCCTTCGACCTCATCGACCTCGTGGACGCCGGCCGGGGTGGGGACCTGCTGGCCCGGGTCAAGGGCCTGCGGCGCAAGATCGCATCCGAGCTCGGCATCGTCGTCCCGCCCGTGCGCACGCGCGACAACCTCTCGATGGAGGAGGGCTCCTACTCGGTGCGACTCCACGGGGTCGAGGTCGGACGGGGCCGGGCCCCGCTCGGCCGGGTGCTCGCCATCGGGGACCATCTCGACCAGCTCCCCGGCGAGGCGACCGAGGAGCCGGTGTTCGGGCTGGCGGCCCGCTGGGTGCCCGCCGAGATGCGCCAGCAGGCCCTGATGATGGGATGCACGGTGGTCGACCGAGCCTCGGTCATCACCACCCACCTGTCCGAGGTGATCCGCTCCAACGCCGCCAGCCTCATCAACCGCCAGCAGGTGAAGGAGCTCCTGGACGTGGCCAAGGTCCGGGACTCGGTGGCGGTGGAGGAGCTGACCGCGGCGCAGCTCTCGCTGGGGCAGTTCCAGGCGGTCCTGTGCGCCCTCCTCAACGAGGGGGTGCCGGTCCGCGATCTGGTGCGCATCGTCGAGGCGGTGACCGAGCGGTCGGCGCACGCCAAGGACACCGAGAGCCTGGTCGAAGCGGCCCGCCAGGCGCTGGGCCCCACCATCACCTCCCTGTACGCCAGGGACAAGCGGCTGCCGGTCATCGTGCTGGACGCCGCGCTCGAGCAGCAGCTCGCCGAGGCGCTGCGCCCGAGCGAGGACGGCAGCGTCATCGCCATCGACCCCG
>DASUHN010000114.1 GCA_036273495.1 Acidimicrobiales bacterium
GCTCGAAGGGCCTCCGGTAGCGCACGCCGACCAGGTCGGCGCCGCGCAGACGGGACGCCGCCCGCCCGAGGGCGCCCGGCCCCAGCACCTCGTCGGCCCGGGCTCCGGCCACGACCAGCCCGTCGACGACGACGTACTCGAGGTCGGGGTTCACCGCCACCGCGGTGTTGGACACGAGCGTCCACGGGGTCGTGGTCCAGACGATCAGGGCCTCGGCGCCGCCGGGGGCGGGGCCGACGACCGGCAGCCGCACGTACGCGGACGGGTCCTCGACGTCCTGGTACACGTCGGGCTGGCCCAGCTCGTGGCTGGAGAGCGACGTACCGCAGCGCGGGCAGTACGGGACGACCTTGGCGTCCTCGAACAGGTCCCCGTTGTCCCACAGGCGGCGCAGGTGCCACCACACCGACTGGATGTAGTCGGGAGTCAGCGTCCAGTAGGCGTCCCCGGTGTCGACCCAGAACCCGATCCGGCGGGTGAGGCTCTCCCAGTCGGCCACGTAGCGGTGGACCGACTCCCGGCAGCGCTCGACGAACTCGCCCACGCCGTAGGCCTCGATCTGGTTCTTGCCGGAGAAGCCGAGGGCCTTCTCGACCTCGACCTCCACGGGAAGGCCGTGGGTGTCCCACCCCGCCCGCCGCAGGACCCGGTGCCCCCTCATGGTCTGGAAGCGGCAGAACAGGTCCTTGTAGACCCGGGCCCAGACGTGGTGCAGCCCGGGCCGGCCGTTGGCCGTCGGCGGCCCCTCGAAGAAGACGAAGTCGGGGCAGCCGTCGCGCTCGGACACCGACCTTTCGAACACCCGGTGGCGCTCCCAGCGCTCGGTCTCCTCGGCCTCGATCCGGCCGAAATCGGGAACCGGGGGCAGAGCGGCGAAGCGGGCCATGGTGATCCCTAGAGTGTCAGAGTGGCCGACGACCTCTTCGACGTTTCCGGCTCCGACGAGGCGCCCGTGCTGCACATCCGCGTGATGGTCCACCCCGGCGCCGGCCGGACCGAGGTCGTGGGACAGCAGGGGGACGCCGTCAAGGTGCGGGTGGCGGCCCCGCCGGTGGAGGGACGGGCCAACCGGGCCGTGGTGGAGCTGATGGCGGACCTGCTCGGAGCCAAGCCGGCGCAGGTCGAGGTGGAGTCGGGCGAGTCGAGCCGGGCCAAGCGGCTCCGGGTCGAGGGGGTCGATCCCGCCCACGCCCGGCGGATCCTCACCGCCGCCCTCGAGCGGTCCGGCTCGCGGGCCTCGGGGCGCCGGGCCGGCCCGCCTCCGGGCCCCCGCCGGGTCTGAGGGCGCGCCCGGAAGGTCATTGAACGCGCCCTTCGGGCGTGATAGCTTGCCGCCCCTTTAGGACGGGGAGACTGCTCAATGGCGCGACCCACCAAGCCCGCGGCTTCCGGATCGGGCGGGTCGTTGACCAGACGATCGGGATCCGGACGGGCCGCCACCTCGGCCGCAAGGCGTGTCGTCTCCTCGGCTCGTTCCCGGTTGGCCAAGTCGGCGGCCACATCGAAGAAGGCAGCGGTGAAGAAGGGCGAAGCCAAAGGCACGGCCAAGAAGGCAGCTCCCTCGGGTCAGGGGGCCAAGAAGGCGGTCAAGGCCGCGCCGTCCGCCAAGGCCGTCTCGGCCAAGGCGTCGACGTCGAAGACGGCTGCGGCCGGCCGCGCCGCCGCCAAGGCGGCCCCGGCCAAGGCGTCCCCCGCCAAGTCCCCGCCGGCCAAGGCTCCGGCGGCCAAGGCTCCGCCGGCCAAGGCTCCGGCGGCCAAGGGCACGGCGGCCAAGGTGGGATCGACCCGCGCCCCGGCCAAGGCCGCCCCGGCCAAGGCCCCCGCCGCCAAGTCCCCGCCGGCCAAGACGCCGCCGGCCAAGGCCCCGGCCAAGGCCGCCGGCGGCAAGTCGGCTCCGGCCGCCAAGTCGGCTCCCGCCGCCAAGTCGGCTCCCGCCGCCAAGTCGGCTCCGGCCAAGGCCGCCCCGGCCAAGGCCCCGGCCGCCAGGGCGAGTGCCGCCGTCACGGATGGGAAGGACTCGGCGGTGGTCCAGGAGCCGGCACCGGAGACGGCCGCTGCCCGGACGGTGCCCGCCAAGGAGGCACCGTCCCGGTCCGGGGTGGCCAAGTCGGCACCCGCCCCCAAGCCTCCGCCCAAGCTGCCGCCGCCCGATCCCAAGTTCCTCGACGAGCAGCGGATCTTGCTGCGGGCGGAGCGGACCACCTACCTCGAGCAGGCCGAGGCGCTGCGCGCCGAGGCCGAGGCGCTGGCCCGGGACATGGAGCCGGGGGACATCCAGTTCGACGACGAGTCCGGGGAGGGGGGCACGGTCAACGTCGACCGGGAGCGGGACCTGGCGCTGTCGGCCCAGGCCCAGGCCGAGGTCGAGGAGATCGACTACGCCCTCGCCAAGATCGAGGCGGGCACCTACGGGGTCTGCGAGCGCTGCGGCCATGCCATCCCCCGGGCCCGGCTCAAGGCCCTGCCCCAGGCCCGGCTGTGCGTGGAATGCAAGAGCGGGGGGCTGTCGCGGCGCTGACGCCGGCCCGCCACCGGGCGGGGCGATGGTCGCGGGGCCAGCTCCTCACCGGTGCGCTGATCGGCGTCCTGGTCGTGGTGGCGGACCAGCTCTCGAAGTCCCTCGAGCAGAACGCGCTGGCGGGCGGGCCCTCGCACGTGCTCGGGCCCCTCGACCTCGAGCTGACCTACAACTCGGGGGCCGCCTTCGGTGTCGGCCGCGGCCTGGCGCCGGTCCTGATCGTGGCCGGGGTGGCGCTGGTCCTGGTCGTGTTCTACGGGCGGACCGTCCGGGGCCGGTCCGGGGCGGTGGCGGCCGGCCTCCTGCTCGGCGGGGCGCTGTCCAACCTCGGGGACCGGCTGTTCCGGGGCCACGGCGGGGCGGTCATCGACTGGATCCATCTCTCCCACTGGCCGACGTTCAACGTGGCCGACTCGTGCGTCGTGGTCGGAGTGGGCCTGCTCCTGCTGGCGAACCTCCGCAGCCCGGACGGCGCCACCGCCCCCGCCGGGGGATGAGCCCGCCGAGCAGCGCCGAGATCCCCGAGGCCCTGGTGGGCCAGCGCCTCGATCGTGTCGTGTCGATGGTGACCGGGCTGCCCCGCGCCGAGGCGGCCGGCCTGGTCACGGGAGGAGCCGTGCGGGTGGGGGGCGACCCCGCCACCCGGGGATCCCGCCGCATGGCGCTCGGCGAGGTCGTCGAGATCACCACCACCCCGGGCGAGGCTGCCCCTCCCGCCCCCGACCCCTCCGTGCCCCTTCACGTCGTGCACGAGGATCGCGAGCTGGTGGTGGTCGACAAGCCCGCCGGGCTGGTCGTGCATCCCGGGGCCGGCAACCGGGGCGGCACCCTGGTCAACGGCCTGCTGGCGCGCTACCCGGAGATGGCCCGGGTCGGGGACCCGGAGCGGCCGGGCATCGTCCACCGCCTCGACAAGGGCACGTCCGGGCTGCTGGTGGTGGCCCGCACCTCCGGGGCCTACGCCGCCCTCGTGGCGATGCTGGCCGGGCGCCAGGTGAGCCGCGCCTACCTGGTGCTCGTGGCCGGGGCGGTCGAGTCCGATCGGGGTGTCGTCGACGCGCCGGTGGGCCGGTCCGCCCGCCAGCCCACCCGGATGGCGGTCACCGCCGGGGGGCGGGGGGCCCGCACCCGGTACGAGGTCCGGCGCCGCTTCCCCCCGACATCCGAGGGCCGATCGCTGACCCTCCTCGAGTGCTCGCTGGAGACGGGCCGGACCCACCAGATCCGGGTCCATCTGGCCGCCATCGGCCATCCGGTGGCGGGCGACCCGGCCTACGGGCGGGGCGGGGCGGCGGCCCTGCTCCCGGGTCTGGCCCGCCCGTTCCTCCACGCCCACCGCCTGGCCTTCGAGCACCCGGCGGGCACCGGCCGCCTGGAGCTCTCCTCTCCACTCCCGGCCGACCTCGAGGCCGTCCTCGATCCCCTCGGGTGACCCCGCGGGCTATGCGAGCGGCGCGGCCGGGGCGGCCAGGCCGCGCGCCCGGGCCACCATGTCCTCCAGGGTGAACGAGTCGAGATGGGAGCGCATGTGCTCCCCGACGTCGTCCCACACCGACAAGAGGACGCACTGGCCCTCGTGGTCACACGCCCCGTCCTCGTGGGGCCGGCCGAAGTCCCCGGCCACGATCGGCCCGTCGACCGCGCTCACGATTTGGCTGAGCGTGATCTGGCCGGGGGGCCGGGCCAGCACGTAGCCGCCCCCGACGCCCCGCTTGGACCGGACCAGCCCGGCGCCCTTCAGGGCCAGGAGGATCTGCTCGAGGTAGGGCTGGGGCAGCCCGGTCCGCTCGGCGATGTCGCGGACCGAGGTCGGCCCCTCTCCTTCGGCGTGCAGCGCCAGGGAGAGGAGAGCCCGGCTGGCGTAGTCACCCCTGGTCGAGACCCTCACAGCACAATGGTACGACCGCCCGCCCTCCCGACGATGACCCGTCCCGGGTCATCCCATGGCTGTGGGAGGATCCGGGCATGGATTCCGGGCCCCGGCAGGAGACCCCGATCGTGATCGACGTCGACAGCGCCGAGGGCCGGGTCCCGCAGGAGGACGGCGAGGGGGACCGCTCGCCGGCCACGACCGAGACCGTCGAGCAGCCGGCCAAGGTGATGCGGATCGGCTCGATGATCAAGCAGCTGCTCGACGAGGTCCGCAACGCCCCCCTGGACGAGGCCGGCCGGGACAGGCTGCGGGAGATCTACGACACGTCCATGGCCGAGCTCAAGGCGGGGTTGTCCCCCGACCTCACCGCGGAGCTCGACCGGATGACGATCCCGTTCGGGCCCGACACCCCGAGCGAGGCGGAACTCCGGGTGGCCCAGGCCCAGCTGGTCGGCTGGCTCGAGGGCCTGTTCCAGGGGATCCAGGCCACCCTGTTCGCCCAGCAGATGGCGGCCCGGGCCCAGCTCGACGAGATGCGCCGCCGGGGGCTGCCCGTCCCGGGCCAGCCCGGGACCGAGCCACCCCGCCCGGGCACGTACCTGTAGCGGGGCCGCGCTACCCTCGGGACCGCGAGTTACAGGGGTGTAGTTCGTCCACAGGTTGTGCATAAGGGCCTGTGGAAAAGCCGGGACGGGAGGAGCGGGGCAGTGGCTGGCACCGGGTCGTCGTCATTCACCCACCTGCACCTGCACACCGAGTTCTCCATGCTCGACGGCGCCGCCCGGATCGACGACGTGGTGGCGGCGGCGGCCGCCGACGGCCAGCCCGCCATCGGCATCACCGACCACGGGAACATGTACGGGGTCCTCGACTTCTACCGCGCCTGTCGCAACGCCGGCATCAACCCGGTGATCGGCACCGAGGCGTACATGGCGGGGGAGAGCCGCTTCGAGCGGCCCACCCGCCGGGGCCGGCTCGACGACAACGGCGGAGACGGGGCCGAGGGGGAGAAGCTCTACTACCACCTCACCCTCCTGGCCGAGACGACAGCCGGCTACCGCAACCTCATGAAGCTGGCCAGTGACGCCTACCTCGAGGGCTACTTCTACAAGCCGAGGCTCGACTGGGAACTGCTCGAGCGCCACCACGACGGCATCATCGCCACGACGGGCTGCCTCGGGGGGGTCGTGCTGCAGGCCCTGCTCCGGGGGGACGTCGCCGGAGCGACGAGGATGGCCGCCCGCCTCCAGGACATCTTCGGCCGGGACAGCCTGTTCGTGGAGCTCCAGGACCACGGGCTGGCCAAGCAGGCCCAGACCAACCCGCAGCTCATCGAGATCGCCCGCAAGATCGGCGCCCCGCTGCTGGCCACCAACGACAGCCACTACACCCATCGCGACGACGCCGTGGCCCACGACGCCTTGCTGTGCGTCCAGACCGGCTCGTCGATCGACGATCCCAAGCGGTTCAAGTTCGAGTCCCACGAGCACTACCTGAAGTCGGCGGCGGAGATGCGCCAGCTGTTCGCCCACTGGCCCGAGGCCTGCGACAACACGCTGTGGATCGCGGAGCGGGCCAAGGTCGAGATCGAGTTCGGCAAGCCCAAGCTCCCCGAGTTCCCGGTTCCCGAGGAGTTCCGGCGTTCGACCTACGAGGAGTCCGCCGACGTCTACCTGCGCCATCTGACCCGGGCCGGGGCGGTGGAGCGCTACGGGGAGCCGGTACCCGCCGAGGTCACCGAACGGCTCCAGTACGAGCTGTCGGTCATCTCCGACATG